>NZ_JBXWMM010000007.1:0-287465 GCF_059609825.1 Ruegeria sp. YTSB088
ATATACCCCTGAAACTCAGGGGCTTGAATCACGCAGCCGAGATGGCGGCAACCAAATTAATGGGTCCAGAACCTAAGACATTCGCCGGTGCTTCTGAGGTCGTCTATCGTAGCCATTATTGGTGGAAACCGTAGACTTCTTCAATACAGTCAATGGCAGCATTAAAAAGATGCGCAGCAGCTTTGCAGAGTCAGCTTCCTGCGCATTGTAGCCGTTTGTAGGGTTTGATGCTGCAAGCGCGGCGAACGGCTGTTGGGTGGCCATTGCTTCTTGCAGTTTGACAAAATGGTACAATCGCAAAGGGCGGCGGGCCCTATTTCCCCTTACTTTCCCTTCGTGGGCCAGCGGGATTTGGACAAGCCAAACGCCCTGGCCGTCAGGGTGAGGGCGCGGCCCTCCCCCTCGGGCAACCCCATTAGACAGGGCCGTGTCCTCGGCTGCGCCTGCGGGCCGCACCACCCCTGTCGAATAGCATTGCCTCGCCCCTTCCCGCGTTCGCCACGTGGCAGATTAGCAGGAACAGGCAGCTTCGCTGTCTGACCTACAAATCAGCTCTGATTTTCCGAAAGGGAAGTCAGATCAAACCAAACTACCTGCGGGAGTATGAAATGGAGACGGCGT
This sequence comes from Ruegeria sp. YTSB088, assembly GCF_059609825.1. Classification (NCBI taxonomy): domain Bacteria; kingdom Pseudomonadati; phylum Pseudomonadota; class Alphaproteobacteria; order Rhodobacterales; family Roseobacteraceae; genus Ruegeria; species Ruegeria sp. YTSB088. The sequence continues at coordinate 622 of NZ_JBXWMM010000007.1, forward strand.
GTTACCTGATGACGCAAAGATCAAATCCAACTGATGTCCAGCGTTGGGGGTGCCTTCTGATGTCGAACGTTCACTGCTTTTCTGGTCCAACTGTGACAGTTGGGTCAGGTTCGTGTGACGTTCAACAGGAAACCAGTGGCGGACCGAGGAGGATTCGAACCCCCGACCCCTTGATTCGTAGTCAAGTACTCTATCCAGCTGAGCTATCGGTCCGCGTTGGTGAGGCGCTGTTTAGACCTGCCGCCCGAGACGTGCAAGCCGATTCTTCAAAAAAAAATCAAAAAGTCATGTCCCCACGCGGAAGGCTGATTTCAAAGACAGTTCCCTCGGGGCCCGTCTCTTTCAAGACCAGATCACCCCCGTGCCCGCGCACCAACTCCTGAGAGATTGCCAGCCCCAGGCCAGAGCCGCCCTTTCGGACCCCCCCCTGGAAAGGCGTGAACAGGTTTTCGCGTGCTTTGGGGGGAAGGCCCGGCCCCGTGTCGCGGATTTCGATGCACCACGTGTCGTCGTATTCACACCCGGCAATGGTAACCCGACCAAGTTTTCCGGAAGCAACCAGGGCCTGCCTTGCATTGCGCACGAGGTTCATGATGACTCGGTACAATTGTTCGGGGTCCGCGCGGGCGACAAGCGCTTCGGGCACTTCGTTCACGATCTCGATGCAGGCATCGGCAACGGCGAGCTGTTCGCTGGCCGCGACATCCGCCGCGATTGCGCGTATCGGAACCATTGTCAGAGTGGGCGCGGGCTCTTCCGCGCGGCCAAACGCCAATGTGCTTTCACAAAGGGACACAGCCCGGGTGATGGAATTCACCAGTTTTGGTGCCATCCGCCGCACCAGCGGATCATCGCTGGCCTCGATCCGGTCCGTAAACAACTGCGCCGACGTCAAGATATTGCGCAGGTCATGGCTGACTTTGGCTACGGCCCCCCCCAGCTGCGCCAGCCTTTCTCGCTGTTTAAGCGCCTGGGTCAGGTCAGTTTGCAGCATCTTCAGTGCTTCCTCGGCCTCGCGCAGCTCCGTTACCTTCGAATTCGGTGTGATTATGCCACGCGCGTCCTCTGGCGCACTGGCATAGCGCTGCATGTAGCCGACAACGCTTTTGATGGGGCGCACAAGTACAACGCGCACAGCGAGAAACAGAAAAAACGCCGTGATGATGGAAATGACAAAAGACAGGCCGAGAATACGCAACCCGTAGTCAACCATCGCCGTTCGCAAGGGCATGCTGTCCGTGGTGACTTCGATCAGAAGGCCTGCACCCTTGACGGGCTCTCCGATGACCCGGATGACTTCGTTTTCGGGCTCAAAGAAGCGGCTGATCGCATCCCGGATCAGAACCCAGGGGCTTGCATCCCGCAAATCGAACGTTTCGGCGATTGCGCCCGGAATAGGCGACGACAACATCAGTTGCCGAACCTCATCCCGTCGCAATACGACATTATAGACGCCTGCGTTTGCCAGCAGTTCCGCCTCAAGATCTTCCGCCAGCATATCGTCCGCCAGCAAAGCCAGCGAGGCGATCTGCGCGCGTTCGAGCCTGTTCAGCAGAAAATCCTCGCGAAACCGGGCGATCGACGGGACAAAGATCAGGACTTCGGCCAACATGACGAAGACCGTCGTCAGGATCAGAAATCGGCCCGACAGCGAGTTCAATTTGCGCCCCTCCTCAGGTCAGGGAATCCAGCGCTGGACGAACCTGACCACTCGTTTAACTGTCTGATTCTCAAACAGCCTTGGCGAGAAATAAGCACCCGCCACACGTTTGTTAAGCTCTCCGATCGTCGGATAAGGTGAAACCATAGCAGCGATCTGTCCCATCTTCAGGTTATTGGCCAAAGCCAACGACCACAAGTTGATCAACTCGCCTGCCTGATGTCCGACGATTGTGGCGCCGACGGGCCGGCCTTTCACCACCACGACTTTGATGAAACCTTCGGTTTTGCGCTCAGCAATCGCCCGGTCATTGTGGTGATAGTCAAAGCGAGCAATTTCGAGCTTTTCACCATGCGCTTTGCGCGCCTGAGCTTCGGTCAGTCCGACCTGGGCCAACTCCGGGTCCGTATAGGTGGCCCAAGGGACATGTGCCGTTTTCGCCCTGGACGGCAGACCGAACAGGGCCGAACGAATGATGACACCTGCGTGATACCCGGCAACATGGGTGAATTGCAGGCCACCCGCCACATCTCCGATCGCATAGACGCGGCGATTGGTCGTGCGCAGCGCGTCATCCGTCCTGAGGCCGGTTCTCGTGCGATCAATTCCGGCCACGTCCAAGTTCAGACGCTCAATATTGGCTTTGCGTCCGGCAGCGATCAAAAGGTGTGAGCCACGATGAATATCACCGTTTTCGGTAACGACTTCCACAGCACCTTCTGTTCCGCGGACCTGCGCGACCAAGGCGTTTTCGTGGATATCCACTCCTTCACTGCGCAGGGTATCCAGCACCACGGACGCAGCCTCGGGATCGTCTTTGCCCAAGGCTGTGAGCCCTTCGACAACCGTCACCTTGCTGCCGAGGCGTATATGGGCCTGCGCCATCTCCATCCCGATCGGGCCGCCCCCGATGATCAGCAGATGATCTGGCCGCTCTCTCAAGTCAAAGATGGTTTCGTTCGTATAATAGGGCACCGTGTCCAACCCCGGAATCGGCGGCACCAGCGGCGACGAACCGGTCGCAATGACGATGCGACGCGCAGAGATGACATGATCTCCGGCCTGCACCTTTTCTGGGGATATGAACGCGCCGTATTCGCGAATGACCTTCACGCCAAAGCCTTCGAACCGCTGCTGGCTGTCCATCGGTTCGATCTGAGCGATCACATCATGGACATGGTCCTTTACGGCGGCATAGTCGACCTGCGGGATTGTATCAGCGACGCCAAAACGAATGGAATGCGCCTGACCATAGGCCACCTTGCCGCTTGCAATCAGGGCCTTCGACGGGACACAGCCGAAATTCAGGCAATCACCGCCCATCTTGTGCCCTTCCAGCAGAATAACGTCCGCACCCATCTGGCTTGCACCAGCGGCGACGGACAATCCTCCGGACCCGGCGCCAATGACCAGGAGATCGGTTTTCAGGTCTTTCATGACTCAGGTGCCCCTTTTCGCGCGCAGTGCTTTGAAAACGATGGGCAAGGCGGCCAATACACACAACCCGATAATCGGCCCGATCACGAACGGCTCCCACAGCAATGAAACATCAGGCATTTCCCCGCGGTCGAACACACCACCCAAACCGACTCCGATCCACGTGTACACGATACCTCCGGGGATGATGCCCAGCGCGGTCGTCAAAAGGAAATTACGGAACTTTACACCGACCAAAGCCGGCACCAGATTGGCAACAAAGAACGGCACGACCGGCACCAGACGCAGCAGAAACAAGACCGAGATTTCGTTTTCCCGCAGACCGTCTTTCAGCCTCTTGACTGTCCCCTCTGAAGATTCCAGCCGCGACGTCAGGGCTTCGCCCAAGCCCCAGCGCGCCGCCAGAAAGATCGCCGACGCGCCGATGGTGGCAGACACAACATTGAAAACGGTTCCCGCAAAAAGACCGAAAAGAAAGCCGCCCGTCATTGAAGCCACCGCAGCACCCGGCAGGGAAAAGGCCACTATGGCGATATAAATGGCAACAAAAGCGGCAGCCATGATCCAATAGTGACCGTCCCGCCACGCCAGAAGCGCCTCGCGATTGTCCCGCAAGGTCTCGAAGGTCAGGTAATCCCCAAGTGTGAAAAAGCCGACAACGGCAACGCTAAGGATTACAAGCAGCGGAATGTGGCGCGCGAAACCGTTGCGCGGTGCATGGCTTGTGTCGGACATCAGGTTTTCCGGTTCTTTGTTCTTCATCTTGTGCCCAAGATGCGCTGCTTGGAGGGCCAGCAACAGGGGGATCACGGGGCCTTGATCTGTGTGGCATCGAATGTGAGGGATTTCGGTGATAAACGGGTATTTTGAAACCTTTTGCCGTTGCCGGTTACAGAATTGTTGCAAAAGCTGCGAAAACCTGGCCGTTGGGGTTTGACTTACCCCCCGCTTGGCAGTAGAGGACGGGCTTCGAACACCACGGGCAGGCGAATCCGCGCCGCACCCGACCGCATAGATTGGAGACGGAGCGATGAAACGCACCTATCAGCCTTCGAACCTGGTTCGCAAACGCCGCCACGGTTTCCGCGCGCGCATGGCCACAAAGGCCGGCCGCAAGATCCTGAACGCACGTCGCGCACGCGGCCGCAAATCGCTGAGCGCGTAAACCGCTCACCGATCAGGTTATGAACATGACGCCGCCGGAGGCCCCTGAGGTTGGTAGGAACCACCCCGGGAATACGCCCCCGGCGGCGTCCGTTTGTGTGCCTGAACCTCTGACCGTTCTCAAGAAACGGTCCGACTTTCTGAAAGCCGCGCGTGCTCGTCGACAAGGTACGTCTTCGATGATGATGCAGGCCCGCAAGCGTGCCCCCGGCGAGGGCAACGGGATGCGCGTAGGGTTCACCTGCTCAAAGAAAGTGGGCAATGCCGTGGCCCGCAACCGTGTCAAGCGCCGTCTGCGCGAAGCCGCACGGGCCGTCCTGCCCGAGGCCGGCCGCGACGGGTGGGATTACGTGTTGATCGGCCGTGCCGAAGTCACCGCCAACCGCCCCTATGACGCATTGTTGGACGACCTGCGCTATGCGCTCCGCAAGGTGCATGCGGCAGAAAAATGACCTTCCTGTCCCATATCGTCGCCCTGCCTGTTCGGGCGTATCGGTTGATCTTCAGCCCATGGGTCGGTTTCAACTGTCGCTACCAACCCACGTGTTCAGCCTACGCGCTTGAGGCGCTGGAGAAACACGGGGCAGTCAAAGGCTCCTATCTGGCCGCTCACCGGATTTGCCGCTGCCACCCCTGGGGCGGCGACGGGTATGATCCGGTACCTGACCACAAGCATAACGACCCTTCGTCCTGACCCCCCGTCAGACTTGACCGGTATACGCAGCGCCTGAACAGTTGGACCAGTCCAACCCGAGGTCCCGATGAAATCCCCAGCGCGCGACACCCTGCCGACCCACGATGTCCTGAACCAACCGCCCGTGCGCGGCGACACCGATCTTTGGCTGTCCGATCCGGTCCTGCAAGACGCAGCAAGAACAGCGGGCGCGCGCGCTTTGGATCTGGCGGCATATGGTAAGACGCTCGGAACCGAAGAAACGCAGGAACTGGGACGGGACGCCAACCGGCATCCACCAGAGCTGCGCCTGTTCGACCCGGGTGGCAGACGTCTGGACGAGGTGCGGTTTCATCCGGCCTATCATCAGATGATGCAGATCAGCCAATCAGCGGGCTATGCCGCACAGGCCTGGGATGGACAGCCCGGCGGACATGCGACCCATGCGGCGATGGTCTATTTGGCAGGACAGGTCGAACCCGGGCATTGCTGCCCGATGACCATGACCTATGCAGCAATCCCTGCACTCGCTGCCAATGAACACATTGCCTCAATCTGGCAGCCAAAACTCTTGGCCCGGCACTATGATCCTTCGGAGGAACCGATCGGTCAAAAGATCAGCGCGACGCTGGGGATGGCCATGACCGAGAAACAGGGCGGCTCGGATATACGTGCCAATACGACCGTTGCGGCCCGCGACGGGGATCACTGGCGCCTGCGTGGGCACAAGTGGTTCTGCTCTGCGCCAATGTCGGATGGGTTCCTGACGCTGGCGCAGGCGCCCAGCGGGTTGACCTGCTTTCTGGTGCCCCGCTGGCTCGAGGGCGAGCGCAATGCAATCCACCTGATGCGTCTGAAGGACAAGCTGGGCAACAAATCCAACGCATCCTCGGAAATTGAGTATCATGACGCGCTGGCCTATCAGTTGGGGGAAGAAGGAGCGGGTGTGCGCACCATACTGGAAATGGTGCATCACACGCGGCTCGATACAGCCATGGCGCCGGCCGGGCTGATGCGTGCCGCGCTCAGCGAGGCGCATCATTGGGTGACACATCGCAGCGCATTTCAGCGACGATTGATCGATCAACCGCTGATGCAAGCGGTCCTGTCCGACCTTGTTCTGGACTGGGAAGGCGCATTGACCTTGGGAATGCGTGTCGCGCAGGCATTTGACGGTCAAACGCCCGAAGCCAAGGCCTTCGCCCGGATCGGTGTCGCATTGGCCAAGTTCCTGAACAATAAACGCTGCCCGGTCGTCGTCATCGAAGCGATGGAAGTACTGGGCGGCATGGGTTATGTCGAAGACACACCCTTGCCCCTGATCTACCGCGAAGCGCCCCTGAACAGCATCTGGGAGGGGTCAGGCAATGTGATCTGCCTCGATATCCTGCGCACTCTGGCACGTGAGCCGCTGGCTGCCGAGGTTTTGGAGGCCGAGTTGGATACGGTGACAGGCGCAGACAGAAATTATGACGCAGCACTGACCGCGCATCGCAACCGCTGGCCCGGTCTGCCGCCTGAGGCCGAAGCGCGTTGGTACACTGAACGCACGGCACTGCTGCTGACAGCCTCGCAACTGCTGCGCCATGCGCCCGGGGCGGTGGCTGACGGCTTTATTGCCACACGTCTTTCCGGTGATAGCGGCCGCATTCCCGGAGCAGTAGCCGGGTTGGATACCGACGCCCTGCTGGCGCGGCTTGGCTGACCCGCCACTTGCCCGGTTGCGCCATCTGCTGTAGGGGCAGCGCATGTTTGATGATGCAGATGATATCCACCCGCTCTTTGCTGGCGCGCCCTCGACCACCGAGTTCAAGAAACTGCGCAAACGCATCGTGCGCCAAACCCGCGAAGCGATCGAGCAATACGGGATGGTGGACCCGTCCGCCCACGACAAGGACGGCAAACCGCCACGCTGGCTTGTCTGCCTTTCGGGTGGCAAGGACAGTTATACGCTGCTGGCCGTCCTCTACGAACTCAAATGGCGCGGATTGCTGCCTGTCGATCTTCTGGCTTGCAATCTGGATCAGGGGCAACCCGGATTTCCGGCCACGGTCCTGCCAGAGTTTCTGGACCGCATGGGTGTGCCACACAGGATCGAGTATCAGGACACTTACTCTGTTGTGATGGACAAGGTTCCGCAGGGCCGAACCTATTGCGCCCTGTGTTCGCGACTGCGCCGCGGCAACCTGTATCGCATTGCCCGGGAAGAAGGCTGTTCCACCGTTGTGCTGGGGCACCACCGCGACGATATTCTCGAGACGTTTTTCATGAACCTCTTCCACGGAGGCCGTCTGGCCACCATGCCGCCGAAACTGGTGAATGAAGAGGGCGATCTTTTTGTCTTCCGCCCGCTTGCCCACGTCGCCGAAGCCGATTGCGCGAAATTTGCCAAGGCCATGCAGTATCCGATCATCCCCTGCGATTTGTGCGGCAGTCAGGACGGGTTGCAACGGCAGCAGGTCAAACAGATTCTCGATCAGTGGGAAAAGAACAGCCCAGGTCGGCGTCAGGTTATGTTCCGCGCGTTAACCAATGCGCGCCCGTCGCACCTTCTGGATGCGAAACTCTTTGATTTTGTTAATCTTTCCGTAAACTCTGACGAAAAATCAGAAAATTTGGAAGAAATACCGCTTCTGCGTTAACGACTGACTCAGACTGGTTTCCTAGGCTCGGCATACAATCCATGCCCAAGGCCAGGACCCGATGCGGAATCATCCTTATGTCGACCGTGTTATTGAATCTTTGAGAAACGTGGCATTCGGCCCTGCCGTTCTTGCTTTTGTTCCGGCAATGAGCCTGGGTGCATTCTGGCTCGGCGGTGAACGCGCTTTGATCGCAGTGACACTGGGTTTACCTTTGATACTTGCCGGCATTGGGGCAATTGCACCCAACCCGGCAAACAGGAAACGACAACAGAGTCGTCTGCTGCCGAAAGACCGGTTCGGAACCGTTCTGGCAGAGGTACTCTCGGATAGCCGCCGCAGGGGTGAAACTTCGGCCTGTTTCGCTGTGATCCTGGACGACTATGTGCAAATGCTTGATCTACATGGCCAGGCAGCAGCAAACCACGCAGCGCAGCAATTCTGCTCTCGTATCATGTCCATGATCCGCGCCAATGACTCCGCAACCCGGGTCGATGGAAACAAGATGCTGGTTGTTCTGCACCCTGCACAACAGCTTGATCTGGAAACCTGCATTCAGATGTCGGGACGAATGCAATCCGCAGTCGAAGACCCGATCATGCTGAACAGCACCGGAGTTTACATGTCCTGCTCCATTGGTTTCTGCCTCAGCAGCGATGTCCCCGACGGTTCTGCGACAGACTGGTGCGACGCTGCAAACAACGCGCTGCAGGAGGCACAGCAAAACGGGCCCTCGACGATTCGTGCCTTTTCGTCCGAAACACGTCGCAGAGCTCAGGTCAGAACCAATCTGCGCAGGGAATTTGACGCTGCGTTGGAAAGTGGTGAAATTCGTCCATGGTTTCAACCTCAGATCTCGACAGATACCGGGCGCGTGTCCGGGTTTGAGGCGCTGGCCCGCTGGGAACATCCGACAAAGGGCGTGTTGGGTCCCAATGTCTTTCTACCCTTTGCTGAACAGGCCGAGTTGATGGGTAAACTGGGACAGGCGATGCGGCATCACGCCTTTTCCGCAATGCGCGACTGGGATCGCGCCGGTCTGATTGTGCCGCGCATCGGTATCAACTTCTCGTCGGACGAGTTGCGCGACCCAGGATTGATCGACCGCCTGAAATGGGAACTGGATCAATTCGATCTGACGCCGGACAGATTGGCGGTCGAGGTGTTGGAGACCGTGTTTTCCAGACGGCCGGATGACGTAATCACCCGCAATGTCACGGGCCTGGCCGCGATGGGGTGTTGCATTGATCTGGATGATTTTGGCACAGGGCATGCCTCGATCGCGTCAATCAAGCGGTTCAATGTGTCCCGGATAAAAATCGACCGCTCTTTTGTGACAAAGGCCGACCAGGACCCAAGCCAGCAGCAGCTGGCCAGCGCAATTCTGACCATGGCAGAACGGTTGAATCTGGAAACACTCGCAGAAGGTGTCGAGACGCCAGGGGAACATGCCTTGATGGCGCAATTGGGATGTGACCATGTTCAGGGGTTCGGTATCGGCAAGCCCATGCCTTTTGAAAAAACTAAGAACTGGATCACATCTCATCGCGACAAGATAGACAGAATGCCCAAAATCGGACGGCAAACGGGCTAAAGAACCAAAAACTGCGCCACAGAAGACCGATCCGTGACGAAATGACGAGCGATTCCGCTTGACCTTTGGGCCTGCACTCTGTTGAACCCTGCGGGTGTCTTTCACTGCTCAAGGTGGCTGTCCCAGATGGACGATCAGAACAAGAATCTCATCCTCGCAACCGCGCTCAGCTTTCTCGTGATCCTGGTCTGGTTCGTGCTGTTCCCTCCTCCGGAACCCACACCAACCACGGAGCAGGCTGAAATCGCCAGCATCGAAGGGAATGAGGTTCAGGCGCCCAGCGCCGCCGATACCGGCACCGTCGGCGAAGCTACTGCGACCGCCACCGAAGCCGAACCCGAAGCCGAGGCGCCCCGGGTCAGCATCGACACGCCCCGTCTGACTGGTAGCCTGTCGCTTGCCGGTGGCCGAATTGATGAGCTGTCGCTGAAAGACTACAAGGTTTCACTGGCCGAGGATTCTCCGATCGTCGAGCTTCTGTCCCCGGTTGGAAGTGAATCCGCATATTATGCCCTTTATGGCTGGGCCCCCGGCGCAGGCTTGTCGGCCACGGACGTTCCCGGCCCGAACACCCTTTGGACGCTTGAGCAGGGCGAAACTCTGGGTGTTGACGCACCGATTACTCTGGCCTGGGATAATGGGAACGGCCTCACCTTCCGCCGCACCATTGCCGTGGATGAAAACTACATGTTCTCTGTCACTCAGTCGGTCGAGAACGCCACAGACGCCGAGGTCGGCATGGCGCCATACGGTATCCTCGCACGCCACGGTATCGGCGAAGACGGTGACCTGCCGGGCCTGAAGAATTTCTTCATTCTTCATGAAGGCGTTATGGTCATGGCTGACGGCGTTCTGGATGAGATCGACTATGGCGATGTGCGCGATTTCGATATCGATCCCGATGAACGCGCGCAGGCAGAGGTCTATCAGGTTAAAGAAGGCGGCTGGGTCGGGTTCACTGATCACTACTGGATGACCACCCTAATCCCGGCCGAGGGCGCTGCTTTCAAGGCCGCTGCCAAGTACGACTCACGTCGCAAGATTTACCAGACAGAAACAGTACTGCCGACCCTTACAGTCGCGCCCGGCGCCACGGAAGAGGTCACGACCAGACTGTTCGCCGGTGCCAAGGAATGGGAAACCATCCGAGAGTATCAGGCAGAAGGTGTTCAGAAGTTCATCGACAGCATCGACTGGGGGTGGTTCTACTTCCTGACCAAGCCGATCTTCTGGCTGCTGCACAACATCAACGCCCTGATCGGAAACATGGGCTGGTCGATCATCGGCCTGACGCTGATCATCAAGGCAATCCTGTTCCCGCTGGCCTTCAAGTCCTACGTCTCGATGGCGAAGATGAAGGAATTGCAGCCGCAGATGGAAGCCCTGAAAGAGGCCGCAGGCGACGACCGTCAGAAGATGCAGCAGGGCATGATGGAGCTGTACAAAAAGGAAAAGGTAAACCCTGCCGCGGGTTGTTTGCCAATTCTGTTGCAGATTCCAATCTTCTTCTCGTTATACAAGGTTATTTTCGTGACGATCGAACTGCGTCAGGCCCCATGGTTCGGCCCGTTCCAGGACCTGAGCGCGCCGGATCCGACATCGATCATGAATTTCTTCGGCTGGCTGCCTTGGGCCGGCCCGCAGCCTGACACCCTGATGGCGTTGATCTTCATCGGTATTCTGCCGCTGCTGCTGGGTATCTCGATGTGGCTGCAGCAGAAGCTGAACCCGGCACCAACTGACCCAACGCAGGCGATGATCTTTGCCTGGATGCCTTGGGTCTTCATGTTCATGCTGGGTAGTTTCGCAAGTGGCCTGGTCGTATACTGGATTGCGAACAACACGATCACGTTCACGCAGCAATATCTGATCATGCGCAGCCAAGGCTACAAGCCGGATGTGTTCGCAAACATCAAGTCCGGTTTCAAGCGGACGCCAAATACGGACAACAAATGAGCGGAGCGGTTTCAGGCCTTTGGCGCCACCCGATCAAAAGCCACGGGCGTGAAGCCCTGAGCCAAGTCACAGTCATCCCCGGGCAAACCATGCCCGGGGATCGCGTTTGGGCGGTCGCTCATGAGGCGGCCAAAACCGATGGTTCGAACTGGGCCCCCTGTTTCAATTTCAGCCGCTGTTCGAAAGCGCCGCAGCTGATGGCCATTTCGGCCGAATTGCTGGGCGACCGGGTCACATTGCGCCACCCGCAGCGACCGGAATTGACTTTTGAACCTGATACGGAGCAGGAAGTATTTCTGGATTGGGTTAAGCCGCTTATGCCTGCGGATCGTGCAGCATCTGCCCGGATCGTTCGGGTTCCCGGGCGCGGCATGACCGACAGCGATTTCCCGTCGATCAGCCTGTGCAACATGGCATCGCACCGCGCAGTCGAGCAGAAACTGGACCAGACTCTGTCCATTGATCGGTGGCGCGGCAATATCTGGTTCGAAGGTCTGCCGTTGTGGGATGAGTTTGACTGGCTGGGCCGTGACGTTCGCATTGGCGAGGCCGTGCTTCGCGTACGCGAGCGGATCACGCGTTGTATGGCCACCACCGCCAATCCCGAAACCGGCGAGCGGGACGCGGACACACTGCGCGCCCTGAACAGCTGGGATCATCAGGATTTCGGCGTTTACGCCGAGGTCATCAAAGGCGGCGAAATCCGCGTCAACGATGAGGTGCAGGTGCTATGACCACACTACCCTTCCCTCTGGTCGAAGACCCTGATGAATTCGCCATGGAACAAGGCCGCAAACTGTTTGCAGGCCCTTCCGAGTTCGTCAAAGGCGTTGTCGCCATGAACGGTCTGCCTGCCCCTGACCGGTTGGAAGTCTGTTTTGCAGGGCGCTCGAACGTGGGCAAGTCCAGCCTGATCAATGCCTTGACCGGCACGAAGGGTCTGGCCCGCGCATCCAACACACCCGGTCGCACGCAAGAGATTAACTTTTTCACCCAAGGCCCGGAGCTCTATCTCGTGGACCTGCCGGGCTATGGTTATGCAAATGCGCCGGTGAAAGTGGTCGAGAAGTGGCAGAAGCTGCTGAAACAATATCTCAGCGGGCGCCAGACGCTGCGCCGTGCCTTTGTCCTGATTGACTCGCGCCACGGTGTAAAACCGGTCGATGACGAAATCATGAAGCTGCTGGACACCAGCGCCGTGACGTTTCAATGCGTGCTGACCAAGGCAGACAAGGTCAAAGCCAACGAGCGCGAGAAGGTGCTGGAACAAACCCGGGCCGCGTTGTCCAAACATCCCGCAGCCTTTCCGGAAATTGTGCTTACGTCTTCCGAGAAGGGCGATGGCATCGCGACCCTGCGGTCCATCATTGCGAATCTGGAATAGCTTCGCCCTTGGCAGCGTGCGGTAAAGGTCCTAACACGGTTTTCCAGAAGGACTTTAGCAATGAAGACACGAGATATGAACCGGGACTGGATCGCCACCGCAGCCACACTCAATAGCGCCCTGCCCTATCTGCAGCGCTATGATGGAGCCATCGTCGTCATCAAACTTGGCGGTCACGCCATGGGCAGCGACGAGGCGATGGAAAGCTTTGCCCGGGACGTGGTTTTGATGCGCCAGGTCGGTGTGAACCCGGTGGTCGTCCACGGCGGTGGTCCGATGATCAATGCAATGCTGGGCAAGCTGGACATTCAATCCGATTTCGTGAACGGCAAACGTGTGACCGACAAGGCCACGGTTGAAGTGGTCGAAATGGTTCTGTCCGGCCTCGTGAACAAACGCATCGTACAGGCGATCAATGATCAGGGGGGGTCGGCCGTGGGCTTGTCTGGCAAGGACGCAAGCCTGATGGTCTGCGATCAGACAGATGCGTCGCTGGGCTTTGTCGGCACTCCTGCCGAGATGAATCCGAAGATCCTGCATGATCTGTTTTCCCATGACGTAATCCCGGTCATTGCGCCGCTTGGTGCGGGTCGCGACGGCGAGACATTCAACGTAAATGGTGACACGGCAGCCGGGGCGATTGCCTCAGCTCTCAAGGCAGACCGTCTGTTGCTGCTGACAGATGTTTCAGGTGTTAAGAACGCTGCGGGTGACGTTGTGACCGAACTGAAGGCCGGTCAGATAAGGGAAATGACCCGCGAAGGCACTATTGCAGGCGGTATGATACCAAAGACAGAAACCGCGCTGGACGCCCTATACAGCGGCGTGCGGGCGGTTGTCATATTGGACGGACGTGCACCGAATGCCGTGCTGCTGGAGCTGTTCACGGAACATGGGGCCGGGTCACTGATACGTCCGGACTGACCCCCGCACGAGAGGAGGAGACATGACACATCTTGCACAGCCTTCCTCTGATCCTGACGTTACGCCTTATGAACAGGTTGAAAACGCCGCCAGCCATGCAGGGTTGATGGTCATGGGCGCGCTGCATCCTCGCCACGTTGCAGTCAAACAACTGGACACCGGAACCCTGATCCTGTTGGGGGCCGGCGCAGACTTCTGGCCCGTACTGAAAGCCTCACCAGAATGGCACCGGCCCGACCCCGTAGACCAATGGTCGAAAAGGGTGGTCAGTCAGATGGCCGAGGCGCTCGGCGCCCAGGCGTATTTTCCGTTTGGCGGCCCCCCGTACACCCCATTTATCGACTGGGCGCTCAAATCAGGACGTACGTTCAGCAGCCCGGTCGGCGCACTGGTGCATGATACCGTTGGCATGATGATTTCCTATCGGGGCGCACTGCATTTTGCCGAAGAATTCGCCATCCCAGACCCCTCCGGGGTATCGCCTTGCGAAACCTGCGCCGCGCCTTGCACGACGACCTGTCCGGTCAGCGCCCTGAACGCGCAGGACTTCTACAACATCGGTGGCTGCCACGACCATCTTGACACTTCTGAAGGTCAGACCTGCATGTCTGGTGGGTGTCTGGCCCGCCTTGCGTGCCCCCTCAGTACAGGCGCAGGGCGCGACCCCGAACAATCGGCCCATCATATGAGAGCCTTTCATCCGTCATGACCCGAACTCTGATCCTGACACGTCATGCGAAGTCCAGCTGGGATAACCCGGGTCTTGGTGATCATGAACGCCCTCTTAACAAACGTGGACGAAAGTCTGCCCCGGCCATCGCTGCTTGGTTGCGGCAAAACGGCTGGCTCCCGGATGAAATCTTGTGCTCGACGTCAACCCGTACCCGTGAGACATGGGATCGGATGGGCTTGCAGGCCGATAAAATCTGTTTTCACAGCGCGCTCTACCACGCTGATTCAGAGGTCATGTTGCGAGAGCTTTCGGGCGCTACGGAACCGACTGTGTTGATGCTGGGCCACAATCCCGGGATTGCCGATTTCGCCGACCGTCTGGTGCGACAACCGCCTGATCACATACGCTTTTTCGATTATCCAACCTGTGCAACAATTGTTATGGCATTCGACGAAAACAGCTGGGCCGAAGTCAAATGGCGCACCGGGACAGTGCTGGGGTTCACCATCCCACGCGACTTGATCGAATAGAAAAAGGCGGGGCAATACCCCGCCTTCGCTCTTTCAGTCCTTGTGTGGATCAATGACCCAGAATCTGGCTCAGGAAGAGTTTGGTCCGCTCGCTTTTCGGGTTGTTGAAGAACTCTTCGGGTTCGTTCTGCTCCACGATCTGACCGGCATCCATAAAGATCACGCGGTTGGCGACCTGGCGGGCAAAACCCATCTCGTGGGTTACACACAGCATGGTCATGCCTTCTTCGGCCAGTTCGATCATGGTGTCGAGCACCTCTTTGATCATCTCGGGGTCCAGCGCCGATGTCGGTTCATCGAACAACATGATACGCGGCATCATGCACAGGCTTCGGGCAATCGCCACACGCTGCTGCTGACCACCCGAAAGCTGACCGGGAAACTTGTCGGCCTGTTCGGGAATTTTCACCTTTTCCAGGAAGTGCATGGCGCGCTCTTCGGCCTCTTTCTTGGGCGTCTTGCGCACCCAGATCGGGGCCAGCGTGCAGTTTTCCAGAATGGTCAGGTGCGGGAACAGGTTGAAGTGCTGGAACACCATGCCAACCTCGGACCGGATCTTGTCGATGTTCTTCAGATCATTCGACAGCTCGATTCCGTCCACCACAATGGTGCCTTGCTGGTGTTCCTCCAGCGCGTTCAGGCAGCGGATCAGGGTGGATTTGCCCGAGCCCGACGGGCCCGCGATCACGATCCGCTCGCCCTGATTGACGGTCAGATTGATGTCGCGAAGCACGTGGAAGGACCCGTACCACTTGTTCATTTGGTTGATGTCGATGGCGATTTCGTCGCTCACCTGCATCTTGGAGCGGTCGATTTCGCGGTCAATTGCAAGTTCAGACATGCGTTGAACTCCTTAACGATGATCGGTGGCAAGGCGACGCTCGAGCCACTGTGAATATTGAGAGATGCCGTAGCAGACGACGAAGAACAGAAGCGCAGCAAAGCCCAGAAGTTCCCAGTAAACGCCGTTCCATTCGGTCGACGCCAGGATGGGACCCCGGATCATGCCCACAAGATCGAACATCGAGATGACCGAAACCAGTGTCGTATCCTTGAACAGGCCCACGGCCACGTTCACGATCCCGGGGATCGAGATCTTCAGGGCCTGCGGCAGGATGATAAGCCGCATTGCCTGCGGGTAATCCAGCCCAAGGCTATCTGCCGCCTCGTACTGCCCCCGTGGAAGCGCTGCCAGACCGCCGCGGATCACCTCGGCGATATAGGCGGATGAGAACATGGTGATCATGATCACGACGCGCAGGAACAGGTCGACCGTGCTGTCAGGCGGGAAGAAATACGCCAGCATCACCGAAGCCACGAACAGCAGCGTGATCAAAGGCACGCCGCGGATGAATTCGATAAAGATGACGCAGACCCACTTGATCAGCGGCATGTTCGACTGTCGCCCCAGGGCCAGTGCGATCCCGAGTGGCACCGACAGCGAAACACAGGTCACGCCCAGCATCATGTTCAGCATGAAACCACCCAGATCACGGCTGGGAACGGCCGTCAGCCACGCATTATCTGATGCACCTTCCGGGATCAGGGCTCCACCGACTTTCCAGATGACCAGGGCGGTCACGATTGCTCCGAAGAACCCGGCAGCAAAGCTGTTGTTGCCCAGCTTCTGGAAAACGCCACCAGCAGCAACGCAGCCGACAAGTGCAACCAGAGGAACAAGGATCGTGCCACCCCAGATCAGCCAGAACGCCAGGAAGGGATAGACCGCAGTGAACAACAGCATCTTGCGGGGCAGGTCAAAGAACAGCACCGGGGCAATGGCCACCAGCATCAGCACAAAAGCCAGATTCGGGCGCCAAAAAGCATCGGTGGGGTACTTGAACCCATAGATCAGCTGAGGCCAGCGTTCCGTCAGAACCGCGAAACAGGCTCCGGTCTTATCCCCCAGAATCTCGCGGCACTCTGCCAGCGAGTTGGCATTCCACACTCCGTTGAGAATCCATGGCAGGGTATTCTTGAGAAGAATGTAGATCAGGATCAGTGACAGCACCGTCAGGATTGAGTTGGCGACCCCTGAAAACAGGTTCTCACGCAGCCATTTGATGACACCCGTCTCATTCGCCGGCGGCGGAGAGGGCGGGATTGTGCCTTCGGCCACGAAGGCGATCGGGTTTGTTGCTTGATCACTCATGGCTCAGCGCTCCTTCAGCTTGACGGAAGCGTTGTAGATGTTCATCCCCGTCGAAATCAGCAGTGAAGCTGTGAGATAGAACAACATCAGCAGCAGAACGCATTCGATCGCTCGACCGGTCTGGTTCAGGGTGATACCACCCAGTGTCGCGGTGATATCCGCATAGCCAACAGCAATCGCAAGAGACGAGTTCTTGGTGATGTTCAGATACTGTGAGATCAGCGGCGGGATGATAACCCGCAATGCCTGGGGCAGGATGACCAGTTTCATGATCCGTCCCTGACGCAGGCCCAGCGCGGCGGCAGCCTCGGTCTGACCTTTGCTGATCGCCTGAATACCCGCGCGCACGTTTTCCGCGATAAAGGCTCCGGTGTAGATCGACAGGGCGAACCACAACGCAATCAGCGGGCCGCCTGCATTCAGTCCACCGCTGAAGTTAAAGCGCTTCAGCTCGGGGACGTCCCAGGTCAGGCCCATGATGACCATCAACAGCACCAACGGCACCAGCCAGATTGCCAGTTTCGGCAACAGCGTCGCGGGACGCTCGCCGGTTTCTTCCTGTTTCTTCGTTGCGCGTTTTTCAACTTCGCCACTGACAAACCACGATCCGATCAGAACGGCGATGACCAGCAACCAGTTCAGGGCTGCCGATGCAAACACGCCACTGGCGAATTCAGGACGCGGGAAATAAATGCCCCGGTTGGTAAAGGCAAAAGAACCAAACAGCATCGATGACGTCGGGTTTTCCCCACGGAACTCGCTTGGCGGCGGCAGCACAGCCGTCATGATCGTGAAGATGATGATGATCCAGATCAGCACCGGTATGTTCCGGAAGATCTCGACATATACCGCCATCAGCTTCGATACGAGCCAGTTGTTCGACAGTCTCAGAACACCCGCGATCACACCAAAAATCGTTGCTGTAATACAAGCCAGAAAGGCGACAAGCAGTGTGTTCAGCAAACCTACGAGCGCTGCGCGTGCATGTGATGACTGACTGTCATATTCTACAAGACGCTGGTTGATGTCATACCCGGCGGAATCGCCGAGGAAAGAGTAGGAAATATTGAGCCCTGCGGCCCTGAGGTTCTGGATCAGGTTGTTGCCCAGATACCAGATCGAAAGCGCAATAACGATGGCCGCAATCACCTGAAATGTAAGAGAGCGATAGCGGGTATCGTTTATGAGCATAGACAACCGAAAATCTGCTTTCGGTGGGTCAGTCATAGTCGACATATTTTGGGATCCCCGTGGCTTGCGAGCTGTTAAATATCGGCGAGGTTTTCCCCGCTCTGCATCTGCCCGCAGCAATTTATTGTAGAAGAGGGCGCAGGTTGCCCTGCGCCCTCTTCCATTGATGTCTTAGCGGAACGGAGGCGAGTAAAGCAGACCACCTTCGGTCCACTGTGCGTTCAGGCCTCGCGCCAAACCGATCGGTGTTTCTTCACCGATGTTCTTGGCGAAGATTTCACCATAGTTACCACCAGCTTTGATCGCTTTGGCAGCCCAGTCGGCGTCCAGACCCAGCATTTCACCCAGAGTGCCTTCTGTACCCAGCAGGCGGTTGATTTCCGGGTTGTCGGTGCCGGCGCTCAGTTCGTCGATGTTTGCCGATGTCACGCCCAGCTCTTCAGCCGAAACCAGTGCGTTCAGAGTCCAGCGCACGACGTCGCCCCACTCGTGGTCGCCATGACGGACCAGCGGGCCCAGCGGCTCTTTCGAGATGATTTCGGGCAGCAGGATGTGCTCGTCCGGCGCTTCGAAGGTGGCGCGAGTTGCAGCCAGACCCGATGCGTCGGTGGTGTAGACGTCACATGCACCAGCCAGGTACTGCTGCTGCGCTTCGGCGTTGGTTTCGATCGGAACCGGCTCGTAGCTGATGTTGTTGGCACGGAAGAAATCGGCCAGATTCAGCTCGGTGGTGGTACCGGTCTGGATGCAGACACGGGCACCGTCCAGTTCCTTGGCAGAGCTGACGCCCAGCGCTTTGGGAACCATGAAGCCCTGACCGTCATAATAGTTCACGCCGGTGAATTCGAACTTCAGGTCAACATCGCGGCTGAAGGTCCAGGTGGTGTTCCTTGCCAGCATGTCGATCTCGCCCGAGGCCAGAGCGGTAAAGCGTGTCTTACCAGTGGTCGGAACGAATTCAACGGCGTTGGCGTCGCCCAGAACGGCAGCAGCAACAGCGCGGCACAGCGATACGTCAAAGCCCTGCCATTCGCCATTTGCGTCGGGCGCAGCAAAACCAACCAGACCGGTGGTCACACCACAATTCAGCTTGCCGCGTGCTTTAACGTCGTCAACGGTCCCTGCCATGGCTGCGCCAGCAGCAAGACCGGCAATCGTTGCCGCGCCCAAGATTACGGATTTTTTCATTTTTACCTCTTCCTGATTTTCCGCCCCGTCCGAGACGGCTCTGCCCGGCAAGTGGATGCCGGATAGGTTACCCCAAAGGTGTCTCCCCTTTAGTGGCACTGAGTTTGGGCGTATTCATAAACAAACGTCAAGGGCCGGATCATCGAAAACGATGGATCAGGCCCCAAGCTGTTTACAGATTTGCTCAAAAATCAGGAATTAAGGATCAAACCGATAGGTCAAAGAAGCGTTTGGCATGCATGAAGGCCGCTTTCTTGGCCTCGGCAACCTCATGGGCTTCTTCGTCATGGCCCCATTGTTCAATCTGCCAGGTTTCATCCAACCTAGAAATGCGCCATATCTCGTCCGGTTTGCGCCAGTTCATGGCGACCGCAAAGCCAAGAATCAATGACCCCGACAAACTGACCAGATCGTGAAAAGCGGCCAGTTGGAACGCATCCAGCCCACGCACCCGAGACCGCAATGTCGCCAGGGCAGTTCCCGACTGCGGTTGATGCAGTACGCCGGCAACCGGAACCAGACGGGCGGACAGCGCGGTCTCGGCCCAATCCAGGGCGGGGTCCCATTCGGCTGTCTGGCGATCCTGCAACTCTTGCGGATGGGTTGCGCGATAACACAACAAATCAGAGTCGCCATAGTCGGCCAGCATGTCGGCAACTTCCCCGTGCTGGATGCGGACTTTGTCAATCGCTGCATTTGCAGAACGGGTGAACGGCATTTCTGCGGGATCAACCTCTTTTTCCTGGGCGTCCCATTCCGCTGCGACCACTTCGGCCATGGGACGGGTTGGCAGAATCAATCCTGCCTTGGCGGGTGTTTTGACACGGCGTCCATCAAGCTCAACTGTAAACCCGCCATCGGCCTCGACTACGGTGCTGTTTTTCCAAAAGCGCTTCGGTTTCCAGTCGCTCATGTTCTAGTCCCACATCCCGGCCAGCGCATTTGGCAACTGGTCAAAGGTTTCGATAATGCAAGAGGCAGCGGTCAAAGCCGATCGGTCATGATAGCCCCAGATTACGCCGATGCCACGAACTCCGGCAGCCGCAGCCATATCCATGTCATAGCTCGTATCACCGATCATCACTGCACAGGCCGGATCGACCCCGGTTTCCGCCAATGCGGTCTGCACCATGGACGGATGCGGCTTTGAAGGGTGGTGATCCGCGACTTGCCGGGTCACGAAATACGCTTCCAACCCGTGCGCTTCGATCAGCGCGTCCAACCCGCGCTGCGACTTGCCGGTTGCCACGCCAAGAAGCACGTCGGGCACGGCGTACAGTGCTTCAATTGCCTCTCTTGCGCCGGGGTACAGCGGCGAACTTGCCGCGCCCAAGTCAAGCCGATGGGCGTGATAGGCCTCTTTGTATCCTTCGACCAGATCGTTCTGGACCGAATGAGGCTGTTCCGGCACCAACCGCGCGATAGCGTGCGGCAGCGACAAGCCGACAATGGACAGGATCGCCTCACGCGTCGGAACCGGCACGGACACGGCCTGAAAGCTGGTGGTCATGGAGTGAACAATGCTGCCCTGACTGTCGACCAGGGTACCATCGACGTCGAACAGGACCAGCCGCAAGGGTGCGCTCATTGCAGCTCCTCAAACGGGTCGTCAGCCGCCAGATCTTCGCTCCATCCGAACGTATCCCAGCTGTGTTTCATATGCTCGGGCAGGGGCGCCGTCACCGTCACCGGTTTCCGCGTCATCGGATGCAGGAAGGACAGCCGCCGTGCGTGCAAATGCAGCTTTTTGCTGATGACCCCGCCCAGTTGCGCGCCCCATCCGTCGCCAAGGTTTTCCTGACCCGAACCGCCGTATTTTCCGTCGCCTATGATCGGATGCCCGATTGCGGCCATATGAGCCCGCAATTGGTGCGTACGTCCGGTGATCGGCTCCATCGCCACCCATGCAGCGCGGCTGGCAACCCGATAGAGGGTTGCGTAATGCGTATGCGCGCGTTTCGCGCCCGGAGTGCTGTCAATTTCGCTCATATGCACGGGGATCATCTTTTCACCCTCACCGTGCTTTCCATGACCCGGCGCTTTGACAAGGCCGGTTTTGATCTCACCCAGGTACGGTGTCGGAACACCGGCAACCAGCGCCCAGTAGATCTTGCGCGTATCACGATGACGGAAGGCGGCCGTAAGACCCTTGGCGGCCTCCCGCGTGCGGGCCAGCAGCAAAACACCTGACGTGTCCTTGTCCAATCTATGGACCAGCCGAGGGTTCTCGTCATAGCCGAACCGCAATGCTTCGGACAGGCTGTCAACATGTCGCGTCTGCCCGCTACCGCCTTGCACCGGCAAGCCATGCGGCTTGTTCAGGGCCAGAATGTGATCGTCACGGTAGATCACGCAGGACTGGATCATCCTGGCATCCGCATCCGAGGTACGATTCTTGACCTCAGCCGGTTTGTGATCGGCATCCGGAAGGGGCGGCACGCGAACCACCTGCCCTACCTCTAGTCGGGTCGAGGCCTTGGCGCGGCTTCCGTCAACACGCAATTCTCCCTTGCGGCACATTTTTTCAATGCGGCCCTGGCTGACATGCGGAAACAGGCGGCGCAGCCAACGGTCTACACGCTGGTCCCCATCCCCTTCAGCGACTGTAATCATCTGTACGCCACTCATGCCATTACCCCTTGTTCCGCGCGGGTGATCCGCCCGGATTGCGTGTTTACCCGTGTCCCAGAAATCATGGGCGTCTGTCGCGCGCAACGCGGCAAGAGTCAAGGTATCTGGCTGTGGTTCTCAGATGTTCGAGAAGTTACCGTGTCGCCCTGCTCCATCCCGAAACCGGCCAGCCCCAGCGGTACCTTCTCGGCGAATGGCGTCCAACCCGTTGGCCCATTCGATCTTCAGCGCGTCCCGAACCGGCATTCCATGTGTTTCAATGATTGATCGGCGGTCTGCCCGAACGGCCTCTTGTGGAAAACGGGCTATTTCATGGGCCATTTTTTCGGCTGCACTGCGTGCTGTGCCATGTGAGACGACCTTTTCCGCCAACCCAATCCTGCAACACTCTTCAGCTTCGACCTTGCGTCCGGTCAGAGCAATCTCCAACGCCTTGCCCTGCCCCACCAGACGCGGCAACCTGACCGAGCCACCATCCATCAGGGTAATCCCCCAACGTCGGCAAAAAACACCCAAGTAAGCCGTTTCCGCCATGACCCGGATATCGCACCACAAGGCAAGCTCCATTCCTCCGGCCACTGCCGCGCCCTCAATCGCGCCAATGACGGGCTTCGAAAGCTCCAACCGCGAAGGCCCCATGGGCCCCAGCGTTGAAGGAGCCGACCCGATGGGGAAGCTGTGTTTGTCGAAATATGCTTCGCGTCGCTCGGGATCGGCCAGCGATGCGGCAAGTTTCAGATCCCACCCTGCACAGAAATTGCCACCTTTGCCCCAGAATACCGCAGCCTTGGCCGAACTGGCCTCAAAACTCAGAAATGCCTCAACCAGAGCCTCGGCATGTTCCGTATCAACGGCATTCCGCGCATCCGGTCTGTCGTGGATGACGGTCCAGACACTCTCGGATTTTTCGATTGAAATCGGCATACCAAGTCCTCCCCTGCAAGCGTTAACCCAAGGGAAGTGTCCAATTTCAATCCTGTCGTCTGTGACGCCGCGGAAGGTCCACAACTGACCCGCGTAACTAGCTGTTCCGCTGCGTCCGCAACTTGGCAAAGTAATCGAGGCGCTTCTTCAACTCACGCTCAAACCCACGTTCGACCGGTTGATACAGAACCGGGCGTTTCATTGTCTCGGGGAAGTAGTCCTGACCGGAAAACCCGTCCTCGGCATCATGGTCATAGGCATAGCCTGCACCATATCCCTGATCCTTCATCAAAGAGGTCGGCGCGTTCAGGATATGCTTGGGCGGTGGCTCGCTGCCGGATTGCTTGGCCAATCGCATTGCCGCCTTGTAGCCGACATAGGTGCCGTTGGATTTTGGCGCCAGGGCTAGATAGACCAGCGCCTGAGCAAGCGCCAACTCTCCTTCCGGGGAACCCAGACGTTCGTAGGTTTCCCACGATTGCAAGCAAATGGCCTGCGCCTGTGGATCGGCCAAGCCTATATCCTCGACGGCCATGCGTGTGATCCTGCGTGCAAGATACCTTGGGTCCTCGCCCCCGGTCAGCATGCGCGCAAACCAATACAAAGCCGCATCCGGGTCAGTGCCGCGCACCGATTTGTGCAGGGCCGAGATCAGGTTGTAATGCTCATCACCAGACTTGTCGTACTTCGCAGCCCGCCGCATCAATCGCGTCGACAGCGCATCGGGGCCCAGCGGCGCATCCACCTTCCACGCCGAAACCTGTTCGATCAGGTTCAGCAAAGCCCGACCATCGCCATCGGCCATCTCCTGCAACGCATCGCGTGCGGCAGGCGTCAATGGCAACGCACGGTTCAGCTCTTTTTCGGCCCGCTGGGTCAGACGCTCCAGATCGGCAAGGCTGAGCCGTTCCAGCACCAGCACCTGCGACCGGCTGAGTACAGCGGCATTCAGTTCAAAGGACGGGTTCTCGGTCGTTGCGCCGACCAACAGGATGGTGCCGTCTTCCATATGGGGCAGAAACCCGTCTTGCTGTGCCTTGTTGAAGCGGTGGATCTCGTCCACGAACAACAACGTGCCCTGCCCGTTCTGGCGGCGGATTTTGGCGGACTCGAAGACTTTCTTCAGATCCGGCACACCGGTAAAGATCGCACTGATCTGAACGAAGTGCAGATCGGTTTCCTGTGCCAACAGCCGTGCAATCGTCGTCTTTCCAACTCCGGGTGGGCCCCAGAAGATCAGGCTGGATAAACTACCTGCCGCCAGCATAACACCCAGCGGGGCTTCGGGGCCCAGCACCTGTTCCTGCCCGATCACCTCGGCCAGGGATCGAGGCCGCAACCGGTCAGCCAGAGGCCGGTGTGGGGAAGCGGCAGGTTCTGCCGGCCCGGTATCGAACAGATCACTCACAGGTCACAACCGGAACCGCAAAGAAACGGACCGCCCCCCGCGCAGCAGACCTATCTGCACGCGACGGCCCGGGTCGGTCAGCGCCGTCTCAACGTCCCGAGGGCGCTGGATTTCTTCAGAATTGATGCTTTCAAGAATATCACCGGATCGCAAACCCGCCCTTGCGCCGTACGGACCGGGATCCACCACGACGACACCGGTCTGCGACAGCAACAAACCCATCTTGGTGATCATGACAGGATTGACCCGAGATACCACCAAGCCCGGAAGAACGGTTCTGTCATTCAACGTCGTTTCTTCGGCGGCCGGAACATCGGGGGCTTTGATAAGGGCCACCTCAACACCTTCACTTTGCGCGCCGCGCAAACGGGTCAGAACCGAGGTTCCACCAACCCCGGCGACCGACATCCGAAACTTCATCTCGGCCGGCGAGTTTACCTCATCCCCGTCCACATGCGTTACCACATCTCCCACTCTGAGCCCCGCGTCGCGCAGCGGGCTGAGTTCATGCAGGTCAGAGATCACAACGCCCAACGGGATGGCCAGACCAAGGGATTCCGCGATATCTGCGCTCATGTGTTGACCCGACATTCCCGCCCACGGGCTGACGAAACTGTCATTCCCCTGCTGCGCCTGCTTCAGGAATTGCGCCACCAGATTGGCAGGGATAGCAAAGCCGATGCCATTTGATCCACCCGATCGGGTCAGAATGGAAGTATTGATCCCGATAAGATGGCCATTCACATCAATCAGCGCCCCACCGGAGTTACCCGGGTTGATTGCAGCATCTGTCTGAATGAAATACCCGCGGCTATTCCCGGTTGCCGTGCCCGTGCGCGCCAGCCCCGAGATGATGCCGGACGACACCGTCTGCCCCACCCCGAATGGGTTTCCGATGGCCAGGGCCAGCTCTCCGACTTCGACCTGATCGGAATCGCGAAGGGTCAGGTAAGGCAGGTCTTCGGCCCCTTCCAGACGCAAGATCGCGATATCGCTTTCCTCGTGACCCAGCACAACCTCAGCCGAAAACTCGCGTCGGTCCGTCGTGACAACCCGGATCTCGGTCGCGGACCCGACCACGTGATAGTTGGAAACAACGTACCCATCGCCAGACAGAATAACCCCAGAACCCAGCGAGTTTTGAACTCTCTGACGGGGTTCTTCAAAACCCCGGCCAAAGAAGTCCTGAAAGAACGGATCCGAAAAAAACGGGCTTGCCCGGTCCTGCCGGACGATCTTGGCATAGATGTTCACAACCGCTGGTGAGGCCTGTTTTACGACCGGTGCGAATCCCAGCGAAATCTCAGCCTGTGACTGCGGAACTGTCGTTTCGGCCATACCTTGCGTAGCGCAGGTCAAAGCAACAAGGGTCAGCATTGCGCGGATCATGGTGGCTCCGTTTTTTTGTGATTGGCCCAGATATGCTGACACGCAATCTGAATTGCAAGTCGGCGCTCCAGTATGTCCCGTAACATGTCCCGGAAAGCCAGAACGAAAAAACCTCCGTCCGGTTTCCCGAACGGAGGTTCGAACCTGACCATGTGTCAGATCTTATTCTTCGGCAGCCTCTTCGGCGGCAACGCGTGCCTTGTCGGCCGCGCCTTTGGCGTCCAGATCGCGGTCAACGAATTCGATGATCGCCATCGGGGCCATGTCACCATAGCGGAAGCCAGCTTTCAAAATGCGGACATAACCGCCCTGACGCTCGGCGTAGCGAGGGCCCAGAACCTCGAACAGCTTGGCGACGTCCTTGTCTTCTTTCAGTTGCGATGCGGCCTGACGGCGGGCGTGCAGATCGCCGCGTTTGCCCAGAGTGACCAGCTTTTCGATGATCGGGCGCAGTTCTTTTGCCTTGGGCAGAGTTGTCTTGATCTGCTCATGTTCAATGAGCGAGCCAGCCATGTTCGCAAACAGAGCCTTGCGGTGCTCATGAGTACGGTTCAGGCGGCGGTAACCACGTGCGTGACGCATTTTCTAGTTCCTTCTTCAGCGTTTTGCTTTGTCTGGCCGGCGATGCGTGTCACCGGCTCTCCTTGGGGCGGATATGCCCATTTTGTCCCCGGAAACCCGGGCATTGGGGAAGACGCGCTTAGAACGCGTCTTCGAATTTTTTGGCAAGATCTTCGATGTTGTCGGGCGGCCAGTCCTCGACATCCATGCCGAGGTGCAGACCCATACCGGACAGCACTTCCTTGATCTCGTTCAGCGACTTGCGGCCGAAGTTCGGGGTGCGCAGCATCTCGGCTTCGGTCTTCTGGATCAGGTCGCCGATGTAAACGATGTTGTCGTTCTTCAGGCAGTTTGCCGAACGGACCGACAGTTCCAGCTCGTCCACCTTCTTCAGGAGCAGCGGGTTGAATTCCAGACCATCGTCTTCGTCCTGACGGCTTGCCGATTCCGGCTCGTCGAAGTTGACGAAGATCGACAGCTGATCCTGCAGGATACGAGCGGCAAAAGCCAGCGCGTCTTCCGGCGTGATCGAACCATCGGTTTCGATCTTCAGGGTCAGCTTGTCATAGTCCAGAACCTGACCTTCACGGGTCGGCTGAACGTCGTAGGCAACCTTCTTGACCGGCGAATAGATCGCGTCGATCGGGATCAGGCCGATAGGCGCATCCTCGGGTTTGTTCTTCTCAGCCGAGACATACCCTTTGCCGGTGTTGACGGTCAGTTCCATGAACAGGTCTGCGCCATCGTCCAGGTGGCAGATGACGTGATCGCGGTTCAGAACCTCGATGCCGGCGCTCTCGCTGATGTCGCCGGCGGTGACGACTGCGGGGCCTTTGGCATTGATCGACAGGCGCTTGGGGCCTTCGACCTCCATGCGCAAGGCAACCTGCTTGAGGTTCAGGATGATGTCGGTGACGTCTTCACGAACGCCTGCCACGCTCGAAAACTCGTGCAGGACGTTGTCGATCTGGACGCTGGTGATGGCCGCACCTTGCAGCGAGCTCATCAGGACGCGGCGCAGGGCGTTGCCCAGGGTCAGACCAAAGCCACGCTCCAGCGGTTCAGCAACCAGGGTGGCCTGACGTGCAGGATCATTACCCGGCTTGGCTTCCAGCTGGGTCGGCTTGATCAATTCTGCCCAATTCTTGTGGATCATGTAATCCCTCCATTCCTGTCCGCGCCCCATGACCAACAAGGTGCAGACGCCCGAGGTTCAAAATGACGTGCTGGGGCCGTGCGTACACACAGCCCCAGCTCAATTCCAAATCGCTTAGACGCGACGACGCTTCGGCGGGCGGCAACCGTTGTGAGCAATCGGTGTCACATCTCGGATCGATGTGATGTTGAAGCCCACTGCAGCCAACGCGCGCAGTGCCGATTCACGGCCCGAACCGGGCCCCTGAACTTCGACTTCGAGCGTTTTGACGCCGTGATCCTGCGCCTTCTTGCCTGCGTCTTCTGCAGCCATCTGAGCGGCGTAGGGTGTCGATTTACGCGACCCTTTGAAACCCATGGTCCCGGCAGAGGACCATGCAATGGCGTTGCCCTGCACGTCCGAAATCAGGATCTTGGTGTTGTTAAAGGTCGAGTTCACATGGGCAACGCCCGATGCGATGTTCTTGCGCTCTTTGCGCTTAACGCGAGTCTTGTCACGTGCCATCAGTCAGACCCTCCCTTATTTTTT
Source organism: Ruegeria sp. YTSB088 (assembly GCF_059609825.1). Classification (NCBI taxonomy): domain Bacteria; kingdom Pseudomonadati; phylum Pseudomonadota; class Alphaproteobacteria; order Rhodobacterales; family Roseobacteraceae; genus Ruegeria; species Ruegeria sp. YTSB088. The sequence continues at coordinate 28,387 of NZ_JBXWMM010000007.1, forward strand.
CTTACCAGCAATGGCCTTTGCGGGGCCTTTGCGGGTACGAGCGTTGGTGTGGGTACGCTGACCGCGAACCGGCAGGTTGCGGCGGTGACGCAGACCGCGATAGCAGCCCAGGTCCATCAGGCGCTTCACGTTCATCTGAACTTCACGACGCAGGTCACCTTCGACGGTGAAGTTTGCGTCGATGTGCTCGCGGATGGCCAGAACTTCGGCGTCGGACAATTCATTGACGCGACGGTGCGCTTCAATACCTACGGCATCGCAGATCGCTTTGGCCGAGGTGTTTCCGATACCGGTGATATATGTGAGGGCGATAGGTACCCGCTTTGCAGTCGGGATGTTTACGCCGGCAATACGTGCCACGTGTCACTTTCCTTTTTGTTGCGGTTCCGTAACTCCGGAACCTTTTTTCACAACACCTGACCGTGGCAGTGACGCCAGAGGGTCCAGTATTATTCGAGGTGGTCGGGGCGCAAGCGACGAATCCCTCACGCGATCTTGATTCCCTTTAGGGATGGGGGTCGATATGGGCTTTTAAGCTTGGCGTCAAGTCCATATCAATCTGGCCAGCAAACCTTCTCTCTGACATACTGATCGAAGATGAAATGAATGCTGGTTTGGTCGTTACAAAAATCCATATGGGTATTCAGGCCACCTAGTACTCATCACGGCTAATCTACACAGTACAATGCCCCCAAGAAGGCCAACCAGAAATACGGCAGAAGCCTTGTTGTAGGCATTCTAGAACACCAAAAACCTGACGTTCAGCCCAAGATGGCTTCGATCGAAGCGGTGACTTCCTTGATATCCGCCAGCCCGTTCACCGGACGCAGATCACCCTTGGCGTAGTAATACCCAATCAGCGGCGACGTCTTCTTGTAATACTCCATCAAACGCGTGCGCAGGCTATCCTCGTTGTCGTCGGCGCGACGCACGAAGTCATTTTCCTTGCCGCAATTGGTGCACTTTCCATCAGCCGGGATCGGCTTGGTCTTGTCGTTGTAGACCTCACCACATCCGCCACAGGTCGAGCGTGCGGTGATCCGATCCACCAGGGCGTCATCGTCTACGCGCATCTCGATCACAGTGTGCAGCGACTGGCCCAGCTTGGTCAGCAAAGCTGCCAACGCATCGGCTTGTGCCAATGTGCGCGGGAAACCGTCAAAGATGAAGCCAGCGCCTTTTTCGGTGGTCAGTTTCTCTTCGATCAGACCGATGACGATCTCATCGGTGACGAGCTTGCCCGCGTCCATGATCGCTGCAACCTTCTTGCCCATCTCTGTGCCGCTGGTCCGCGCCTCGCGCAGCATGTCACCCGTGCTCAGTTGGATCATACCGCGGGTTTCAACCAGGTGACGCGCCTGCGTTCCCTTGCCTGCCCCCGGGGGGCCCAGAAGAATGATGTTCATCGACGAGCAGCTCCCTTTCTGCCGCGTTTCTTGCCTTTGCCACGCAGTTGGGACTTTTCGATAAGCCCTTCGTATTGATGCGCAAGCAGATGGCTCTGAACCTGCTGGATCGTGTCCATGGTCACAGAGACGATAATCAGAACCGAGGTGCCACCGAAATAGAACGGAATGGCGAACTGGCCGCGCAGGATCTCGGGCAGCAGGCAGACCGCCGCCAGATAGCCCGAACCCAGCACCAGAACGCGGTTGACCACATATTCCAGATACTCGGCGGTTTTCTTGCCGGGCCGGATACCGGGCACAAATCCGTTCTGCTTTTTCAGGTTGTCCGCCACATCGTCCGGTTTGAACGACACGTTGAACGTATAGAAATACGCAAAGAACACGATCATCGACGCAAAGAACAGCAGGTAAAGCGGCTGTCCGGGGCCGAAATTGGCCAGCAGCCAAGACATGATCGGTCCGTTCGCAGCACCTGACGAGAAGGTCGAGATCGTGACCGGCAGCAGAAGCAGCGAGCTGGCGAAGATCGCCGGAATGACACCCGCAGGGTTGACCTTGACCGGCAGGTGGCTTGAGCCGCCTTCGTAGATTTTCATACCGGCCTGACGGCGCGGATACTGAATGTGGATCTTGCGCAATGCACGTTCCATGAACACCACGAAGGTGATGACAGCGATCACCATGACGATCACGCCAACGATGACGGCAGGGCTGATCGCACCGCTGCGTCCGCTTGCAAAGAACTGCGCCAGAGCGGCCGGAACCTCGGCAATGATACCCACGAAGATAATCAGGGAGATGCCGTTGCCGATACCGCGTGCGGTGATTTGCTCACCCAGCCACATCAGGAACATGGTGCCGCCAACCAGCGTTATCATGGTCGACATCCGGAAATAGAGACCCGGATCGGTCGCCAGATCGCCCGATTCCAGCGAAACGGCCAAACCATAGGCCTGAACGGTGGCCAGCGCCACGGTGCCGAACCGGGTGTACTGGTTGATCTTCTTGCGCCCTTGCTCGCCCTCTTTCTTGAGTTGCTCGAGCGCGGGAACCATCGATGTCAGCAGCTGAACGATGATCGAGGCCGAGATATAGGGCATGATGCCAAGGGCAAAGATACCCATCCGCCCCAGCGCCCCGCCGGTGAACATCGAAATCATGCCGCCGATGCCCTGCCCCGCCTGCTCCATGAATTCGCGCAATGCTGCTCCGTCGATCCCCGGCACCGGAATGAAGGTGCCCAGACGATAGACGATCAGCAAACCCAGCGTGAACAGGATGCGGTTGCGCAGATCGGTGGCTTTGCCTAAAGCAGCCCAGCTTGTGTTGGCTGCCATTTGTTCTGCTGCTGATACCATAAATCGGTCTCTCTTATGCAAACGCCGCCCGGAACCGTTTTCCGGCTCGGACGGCGTCTTGGAAAACTCTGAGGTCTATGTAAGCGGGTCTTTGCCCGCTCACAAGCGATTACTCTGCCGCAGCAGCTTTTGTGACCTTCAGTGAACCGCCCGCTTTCTCAACTGCCTCGACAGCAGATTTCGAAGCACCGGTCACTTCCAGGTTCATCTTGGCGCTGATTTCGCCTTTGGCCAGAACGCGGATACCGTCCAGCTTGCGACGGACCAGACCGGACGCAACCAGAGCGTCTTCGGTGATCGCAGCCGTAGCGTCCAGTTTGCCGGCTTCGACGAATTTCTGGATCAGACCCAGGTTGACAACGGCGAATTCCTTGCGGTTCGGCTTGTTGAAGCCACGCTTGGGAAGACGTTGGTACAAGGGCATCTGACCGCCTTCATAGCCATTGATGGCCACACCCGAACGGGATTTCTGGCCTTTGATACCACGGCCACCCATTTTACCTTTGCCGGAACCCGGACCACGACCAACGCGCGTGCGTTTCGTTGAGGCGCCAGGATTGTCGCGCAATTCATTCAGTTTCATTTCGCTTCTCCTAAGCCGGATATGACCCCGAAGCGTGATGGGCCAAACACGGCATTTCTTGGTTTTGATTCTCGTGGCGGAAAGCCACCGCAGGCGTATAGGCCCGATAACCACACTTGACAAGCCTGTAGATTGCCATCCGCCTTGCGATGTCGGCAGAGGGTCCCGAACCAGGCTGTCCAAGTGATACAGAAAGGGCACCCCAGCCCGCTTCTGACCGAAAATTGACTGCGAAATATAGCAACTTTGTCAAAAACCTCTTGCCATGCCGGGGTGGTAGTCTATCCGGTTGCCTGCAAACACTAGACTGGCAGGCGTATGACTGAACCCTCTCTCTCGCTCCGGGATAAGCCGGAGACTACCGCTGCACGCGACTGGGTAACGACGCTTGCCAAATATCGCGAACCGGACCAGCTGCGCAGCTTCTTCGAGTTGGGTGTCAGTATTATCCCCTTCTTCGCGTTATGGGGTTTGTCCTGGATGTCGCTGTCAGTCAGCTATTGGCTGGCCTTTGCGATTTCCGTCCTCAACGCGGCCTTCCTGTTGCGACTGTTCGCCATTCAGCATGATTGCGGGCACGGCGCGTTCTTCAAGAATCGAACGATCAGTGACTGGATCGGGCGTGGAATCGGAGTTCTGACGCTGACGCCTTATGACGTCTGGCGCCGCACCCATTCCACACATCACAACAGTTCCGGCAATCTGGGCAAGCGCGGGATGGGCGATATCCACACCCTGACCGTGGCCGAGTATCAGGCCAAAACACCGATGAACAGGTTCTGGTACCGCGTGTATCGAAACCCGATTACCCTGTTCGTGCTTGGCCCTGGCTATCTGTTCCTGTTTCAAAACCGCCTTCCGCTGGGCCTGACAGACAGCGTCAGGTTCTGGGTCAGCGCGATGGCCACCAATCTTGCCATTCTGGTTGCACTCGTGGCCATCTACTATTTTGGCGGGCTGATGCCGATGTTGCTGATCTTCCTGCCCTCGACACTGATTGCCGCTACGGCCGGAGTTTGGCTGTTCTACGTACAACACCAGTTCGAGGACACACATTGGGAATCCGATGAAGACTGGCAACTACACGAAGCGGCGTTGCACGGAAGTTCGCACTACATCCTGCCCTCGGTGTTGCAGTGGTTCAGCGCCAATATCGGCATCCACCATGTACACCACCTCTACAGCCGTATTCCGTTCTACCGCCTGACCGAAGTACTGCGCGATCATGATGAGCTGGCGAACAGCAACCGGATGACAATCCGCGAAAGCCTCGCCAACGCGCGCCTGCATCTGTGGGACGAGCAGAGCCGCCGCCTGTTGTCCTTCGCCGAGGCACGAGCACTTTACGGGTAAAGGGCGCGTTCAGCGAGGCTGAGCGCAACCAAAACCTCGCAAACGATGCACTCATGACTCGCACCCAAGGTGCAGTCGTACGTCTCTAGGCGAAACGCGGCTACTCACTTTCTCCAAATCGAATATTTGACTACTTGCTTCCGGCCGTTATCCTCCATGTGAATTAGTCTGGGGGGGGACAGATGCGTTTTCACGTTGTTTTTTCACTGGCAGTAACTGCCGCAACACTTCTTCATGCTCAGGATCAGCCGATAGTGCATGACGGTGAGTACCAGTTTCTCAGGGCTCAGTTCGGCGACCGATGGGACGCCCAAGATGCCGATTTGAGCGCAAAGCTGGCAGATATTCGATCCGCCAACAACGACCGCCCTCCGAACATTGTCTATATCTTGATTGACGACGTGAGTTTCGGCCTGATGGGCAATCGAGCGCTGAATTACGTGGCTGGATTTGACACCCCGGAGATCAACGATTTTGCATCAGAAAGCCTGTCGTTGATGCGAATGTATACAGAGCCATCATGTACCCCTACGCGAACTGCATTCCTGACAGGTCGACACCCTGTTCGTGCAGGCCAGGAAGAAGTTAAGGTGGCATTGGTTGGCGAAGGTCTGTCGGCGGACGAAGTGACTCTGGCAGAGATCCTGAAGAAAGCGGGATATAACACCGCCCATGTTGGCAAGTGGCATCAGGGGGACATTGAGCAATCGTTCCCGCATAATCAGGGGTTTGATCAGGCGTTCTTTCCCGTTCATCAGCAAGTGCAGTTGAGCTTGATGACTCCCGAAGCCGCGGCAGCGACCAACCTGAATGGTTGGCACCGGTCCACACAATCTGGTCAGTTTGCCATCGACGAGTTGTTCAAACCTTACGGGCTTGTAACGGGCCTGGAAGCTGAAGAAGGCGGTTTGGCCCGTGAAGTCGATCTTGCTCCGGGTGAAGAATGGACGCAGGCGCATTACGAACGGATGAACGAACGCTACCAAGCTCAGGCGATGGAGCAGCTTGAAAGGCTTTCACAGGAAGACGCTCCGTTCTTTCTTCAATACTGGCCATTGTACCCGCTGAACTTCACCTATTCCGAACAGCAAACCAGCCGGAATGGCGGCTTCATGGCGGACAAGATGGAAGTTGTGGATGCGTGGATAGGAGAGTTGCTGTCCAGGATTGATGACTTGGGCGTGTCCGAAAACACGCTTGTCGTCCTGATGGCGGACAACGGGATTTTCAAGCAGTATTCCCCGGATTCAGGAATGATGGAACTGATCTATCGGGGTGGAAAAGCTGAACATCTTGAGGGAGGAGTGCGCGTCGATGCTTTTGTCAGATGGCCGGCCGCAATCGAAGCGGGCAGCTATGCCGGTGATATTATTCATGTCTCAGACCTGTACACCACGCTTGCCCGGATCGCGGGCGGCAGTGAACATATCCCGCGTGATCGGGTAATTGACGGGATCGACCAGACGGCCTTGCTATTGGAGGGCGAAGGGAATTCACGCCGAGACTATGTCTATATCTATGAAGGCCCTGTTTTGCGTTCGATTGTTAAGCAGGAATTCAAGATGCACATGCCGCCGCCGGGTGTGCCCGGCGCCGCAGCCCCGGTTTTCAATATACTGCGTGACCCTCGTGAATCCACGCCGGACATCGGCGGCTCACTCTGGTCCGGTGCGTCCTTTCAGGACATGATGAAGAGGCACCAGAAGATGATCGAAAAGTACCCTCACCTGCCACTGGGCAAAGGTGTGCCCTATGGAGGGATCGAGAATCTGCGCCCGGAAAGTGAAAAGGCCCGCGAAGTGTTTTCGAGCTGGCAGTGAGAGTAGGTTAGTACTTTCGGTCAGCCGGTTAGACGGAAAGACATCAAGAAAGCCCATATGCCCCTGAAAGAGGGTAAAACCATCGACATGTCCACTTGTCTCTGGCCACCCCGTCTTGGGCACGACCTGTCCAATGGCAAACAGCACCGCGACCAGCGTGGCTGCGGAAAAAGGGCGTGACCTTCTGATTGAGAGAGCCTGGGGCAGCATGAATGCCAAGCCGCACAGCAGCCGTGATAATCAAGAGTGGCCGCTCAATCCGTTTGACACTGCTGGGCAAGGCAGCAACGCGGTAGAAGAACCTTCGCCCCCGGGAATGCGGGCACTGTGGACATCGCTCGTGCCGTGACCAGATCACGGGCCTGGTTAACGGATTCTGATTTCCGTTTGTATGCTCCGACCCAAAAAACACATCATATAGAAAGCACTCAAAACGATGGTCAAACCCGTCGGCGGAATCTTGTACAAACCGGACAATTGACCCGCAAACCCTTGCACAAATCCAACAAAATCTCTTGTCACAGTCTCGCACCGATGCCATATGAAAAGAGCTTACGTTTATCTATTCGACCTACTGTCTCCTTCATCGGCAGTCAGTCTATCGATACAGACCGACGACGCCAGGCTGCCGCAACTCCGTGGGCAGCACTAAAACAGGAGACACGGATATGCCTACAGGCACCGTAAAATGGTTCAATACCACTAAAGGCTTCGGCTTCATCGCACCGGATGAGGGCGGCAAAGATGTATTCGTACACATCTCGGCCGTTGAACGTTCGGGCCTGACCGGCTTGGCCGACAACCAGAAAGTCACGTACGAGCTGCGTGCCGGTCGTGACGGCCGCGAAAGCGCCGACAGCATCCAGCTGGCCTAAGCTTGATATCGGGTGAGGGGATCCCCCTCGCCCTCTTCCCGCCGCGACCTCCGGTGGCAGGCAGGACACATCACGTCCACGTGATGTCTGCCCTAGAATTGACCAAATATCATATCATGATGAAACTGGTACTCAGGTTTTATTGGTCATTCGATGAGGGTTTCGATGTTTACACGCCGTATTTTTTTGGCTGGGGCTGCGGCCAGCATGTTGCCGGGTATCGCCAGCGCGAAAAAAGCGGTCGAGTATGATCCGACACCGCAATTCGTGCGCATCAAAAAGCAGTTTGTGCCCGGTCAGCTGCTGGTCGCCCCCCGCTCGTTCTATCTTTACTACGTGACTGAACCTCGCAAAGCGATCCGCTATGGCTGCGGTGTCGGCAAGGCCGGTCTGGAGTTTACCGGCACAGCTACCATCGATGTGAAAAAGGAATGGCCGACCTGGCGTCCGACCAATGAAATGATCGAACGTGATCCCGTCGCTTACGCAAAATTCAAGGACAATGACTATGTCCAACCCGGAGGCGGAGACAACCCACTGGGCGCGCGGGCGCTGTATCTGTTCCAGAACGGTGTCGATACCTATTTCCGTATCCACGGCACGACACAGCCGCAAACCATCGGTCGGGCAGTGTCCAACGGTTGCATTCGAATGCTGAACGAACATGTGATCGATTTATACAACCGGGTCCCAATCGGAACTGTCGTTACAGTCGTCTGATCGTCCCTGGGTGGGCGCTTATCTTTCTCCACCGGCTTGATCAACAAGCTTCAGCACGGACGGGCCCAGAGATTCAACGATCTTTGCCACCCCATCCGCGTTTGGATGTATTCCGTCAGGCTGCATGAACTGTGATACCGCACCGGGGTCACCCCCTGCTGCAAGCCCTTCAAAGAAACCAGCGGCGAAGAGGACGTCGAACTCGTTCGCCAAGTCAGGGTACATCCCGTCGAAAGCTTGCTTGTAATCGGCCCCGTAGTTACCCGGAGCCTGCATGCCGATCAGCAGAACCGGTACATTCGCGTCACGCGCCACGTCCAGGATCCTGCGCAGATTGGCCTTCGAGACGGCTGGATCGATCCCACGCAACACGTCATTACCGCCAAGGGCAACAATCATACCGTCCACATCCGGGGTCAGGGTCCAATCTACGCGCGCGGCCCCGCCCGCTGTGGTATCGCCCGAAACGCCGGCGTTGATTACCCTGACATCCGCCCCCTGCGCGTGCAGCCAACGGTCAAGCTGCGGAACAAACCCGCTCTCCTCCACCAGCCCATAGCCCTGAGTCAGCGAGTCTCCCAAAGCCGCAATCACCACTTGTTCGGCTGTGGCCGCAAAACCGCACCACGTGAAAAGGCCTGCCATCAAAGCCTTGCGCAATGTAGTGATCGCTCCATATCCCAAAAGACCGCTCCTTTTTCGGGTAGACCCATGACGACTGCTGTTCTTGCCCTCCAAAATGCCGCTTTGTCACTGGATGGCAATGCCGGGCGGGTCGATATTCTGCATGACATTTCATTGACAGTGAACAAGGGCGAGACGCTGGGGCTTATCGGGCCTTCGGGCTCGGGCAAGTCTTCGCTGCTGATGTTGATGGGAGGGATGGAACAGGCCACGCGCGGTCAGGTCGTCGCTCTGGGTCAGGACCTGACTGGAATGGATGAGGACGCACTGGCCCGGTTTCGACGCGACAGTATGGGGGTGGTGTTTCAGAACTTCCATCTGATCCCGACAATGACGGCACTTGAAAACGTGGCGACCCCACTGGAACTGGCGGGGCACAAGGATGCGTTCGACCGGGCCGGGAATGAGCTGGAAGCCGTGGGCCTGTCGCATCGTCGTGATCATTATCCGGCGCAACTTTCGGGCGGTGAACAACAACGTGTTGCCTTGGCGCGAGCATCTGCGCCACGTCCCAAAATCCTGTTGGCTGATGAACCGACCGGGAATCTGGACGAAACGAATGGCGCCGCGATTGTTGATCTGCTGTTTGGTTTACGCCGGCAATTCGATGCGACCCTAGTTCTGGTGACACACAGCCTTTCGTTGGCAGAAAGATGTGATCGGGTCGTTCGGTTACGCAACGGCAGGATCACCGAAGAGACCCGGCAGGAGGCTGCGGAATGAGCCTGTGGATGGCCGGGCGGCTCGCGCGTCGCGAGTTGCGCGGTGGCCTGCGCGGTTTTCGGATATTGCTTGCCTGTCTGGCGCTGGGGGTCGCAGCAATTGCCGCCGTCGGATCGGTCCGTACGGCCATCCAGACGGGGCTGGCACAAGAAGGAGCATCCCTGCTGGGCGGCGATGCCGAACTTGAGTTCACCTATCGTTTTGCCGACCAGGCCGAGCGTGCCTGGATGCAACAGGCGTCTGCGCGAGTTTCCGAGATTGTCGATTTCCGCTCGATGGCCGTTGTGCCCGGCGCTACAGATCCGGAACGAGCACTGACTCAGGTCAAGTCGGTCGACAATGCATACCCACTCATTGGAACGGTTCGGCTGGAACCCGACATCCTGCTGCAAGACGCCCTGAACGGCAGTTCCGACTTACCCGGGGCCGTGATGGAACCCGCGCTGATAGACCGGCTTGGGGTGTCCATCGGTGATCGATTTGCGCTTGGTACGCAAGAGTTCATCCTGACAGCGGCCTTGCTGAACGAGCCCGATAGCGCGGCGGATGGATTTGGCCTTGGGCCGCGCACTCTGGTACGAACCGAGGCGTTGCAGGCGTCCGGTCTGCTGGAACCCGGAACGCTGTTTTCGACAAAATACAGGATGATCTTGCCCCAGAACGCAAACCTTTCGGATGTATCCGCAAAGGCTGATGCGGCATTCGAAGGCACCGGGATGCGCTGGACGGATGCGCGCAACGGTGCCCCCGGAATATCCGAGTTCGTCAATCGCCTGAGTGCTTTTCTGGTCCTTGTCGGGCTGTCCGGGCTTGCCGTCGGCGGCATCGGCGTGTCTGCTGCCGTGCGTGCTTATCTGACGCAGAAGACGGAAACCGTTGCGACGCTGCGCACCTTGGGGGCCGATCGCGCCACCATTTTTCAAACCTACATGATTCAAATTGGCGTGCTGTCTGTCATCGGGATCGTGATCGGCCTGACCCTGGGTGGATTGGCACCGCTTGTTCTGGCCCCACTGCTGGAAAGCCAATTGCCGGTTCCCGCAGTGTTTTCCCTGTATCCACAGCCGCTGATTGAGGCAGCAATTTACGGTCTGCTTACAGCGTTCCTGTTCACCCTTTGGCCTTTGGCCCGAACCGAGGATGTGCGCGCCGCGACGTTGTTTCGCGACGCATTAAGCTCGGCCCGCCCATTTCCGCGGCTTGTTTTTGTCGTGGCGACAGGAGTTGGGTTGTCGTTGCTGATCGCCCTTGCTTCATGGTTCAGCAGCTCAACCCGGCTCACCCTCTGGACCAGTGGCGGGCTCGTTGGCGCACTGGCGCTCTTGAGCCTCGCCGCTTATGCCGTTCGCAAACTGGCCCGGGCGAGTGCTCCGCTGGCCCGCGGCCGACCCACACTGAGATGGGCATTGTCCGCCATCTCAGACCCGCGCGAAGGCGCAGGGTCTGTGGTTCTGTCATTGGGGTTGGGCTTGTCAGTGCTGGCTGCGGTCGGGCAGATCGACGGCACCCTGCGAAACGCTATTTCGGGCAACCTGCCGGATGTCGCGCCTTCGTATTTCTTTGTAGACATTCAGAAGGATCAAATGCCCGGCTTCACCGAGCGCCTGCAAAGCGACCCCGCAGTCAGCCGCATTGAAAGCGCACCGATGTTGCGCGGGATCATCACGCAGATCAACGGCCGGCCCGCTCGGGACGTGGCCGGAGATCACTGGGTGCTGGAAGGGGATCGCGGCGTGACCTATTCGGTTCAGCCTCCGCCGAACGCACGCCTGACCGCAGGGGAATGGTGGGCTGAAAACTACGCGGGCGCGCCTCAGGTCAGTTTTGCCGCAGAAGAAGCTGAAGAGATGGGTCTGAACCTGGGCGACCAGCTGACCGTCAATATCCTGGGGCGTGACATCACGGCAGAACTGACGTCCCTGCGCGAGGTGGATTTCTCCACGGCGGGAATGGGCTTTGTCATGTCGATGAACCCGTCTGCGCTGGCTGGTGCGCCGCACAGCTTTATCGCGACAGTCTATGCCGAAGAACAGGCCGAGGCGGCCATCCTGCGGGATCTTGCAGGCCAGTTCCCCAATATCACGGCCATTCGGGTGCGCGACGCCATTGACCGTGTATCGGGCCTGTTGGCAGGCATCGCCGCAGCAACCTCGTATGGCGCAGGAGTATCTCTGCTGACCGGATTTCTGGTGCTGATCGGCGCAGCGGCGGCGGGCGAACCTGCCCGCAGATACGAAGCAGCAATCCTCAAGACACTAGGTGCAGACCGCGGCCATATTCTGCGCAGCTTTGGCCTGCGATCTGTTCTGCTTGGGGCCGCCGCGGGTTGCGTCGCGCTGTTCGTTGGTATTCTGGGCGGCTGGGCCGTCGCTACCTACATCTTCGACACAGAGTTCACGGTCATCTGGTCATCGGCCTTCGGCATCGTTCTGGCCGGGATAGGCGTCACGTTATGTGCAGGACTGGCATTTGCCCTGCGTCCACTTTCAGTGCGTCCGGCGCGCATATTGCGCGCGAGCGATTGAAATCAGCGCACGCAGGCCACAGGCTGCAAGAGCCTCAGCAGCGGATCATTGTCACATACCAACGCATCCAGGGTAACATCGTCCAGGGACGCATAGAACACCTCTGCCGCATCCTGAAGCGCAAGCCTCAACCGGCAGGCATCCGTGAGCGGGCACGTGTTGTCAGCGTCGGCGAAACACTCGGCAATGGGCAAAGCGCCTTCAACATGCCGGAATACCGCACCTATGCGTATCTGGTCCGCCGGGCGCGCCAGCGACATTCCACCGTTACGACCGCGCTGCGTGCTCAGATAATTCAGCTGGCTCAACTGATTGATCACCTGCGCCAGATGGTTTTCCGAAATGTTGCACACTTCGGCGATTTCGGATTTCGTGACCAGCCTGTCCGGGTGAGCTGCGCAATACATCAACAGGCGCACAGCGATATTCGTCCGTTTGGTAATCCGCATGAGGGCCTCCCTAAACTCAAGATGCAACCTTATTGCATGTCCGGGAAAAAAGCGGTTTGACATACATCAATCGACCGAAAGGACACTTCTCGGATGGCCGACCCCTATTTCTTTGGCTATGGCAGCCTTGTGAACCTCGCGACGCATGATTTTCCCGATCCGCGCCCCGCGCGACTGAAAGGTTGGCGGCGGGCCTGGAGGCACACTGATCTGCGCCCCGTGGCATTTCTGACTGCTGTGCCCGACCCCGAGTCTGAGATCGACGGCATGATTGCGCATGTGCCAAAAAATGACTGGGCCGCGCTGGATGAGCGGGAATGGGCGTATGACCGAATTCCTGCAACGCATTCGGTTTCGCATCCCCTGACTCACGATGTCGAAATAGCTGTCTACGCCGTCCCGCAAGATCGGCACAGCCAGCCCAGCAATCACCACCCGTTGCTGCTCAGCTATATCGATGTTGTCGTGCAGGGTTACTTGCGGGCCTTCGGCGAGGACGGCGCGGATCGATTCTTTGAGACGACAACCGGCTGGGACGCCCCGATCCTGAATGATCGCGCCGAACCGCGTTATCCACGCCACCAGCAACTCAAACCTGTCGAGCGTGATTTTGTCGATGACCGCCTGACCAGTTTGTCGGTTCGGATTGAGCAACCGGCTTGACGAAAAAGAGCCACGCCGATGACGTGGCCCATAACTGTCGTGTACCACAGCGTTAGCCGCGCGCGCGGATCACCTGCAGCAGCGGCATCAAAGCAGCCATTTCCGGGCCGCGCTCCATGCCGGTCAGCGCTTTGCGCAATGGCATGAACAGGCCTTTGCCTTTGCGACCGGTTGCCTCTTTCACGGCTTTGGTCCAGGTGCTCCAGGTCTCGCCGTCGAACGGACCCTCGGGCAGCAAAGCCATCGCCTCGGCAATGAATTCCTGATCTTCTTCGGCGATCAAGGGATCGGCCCCGTCACGGCACAGCTCCCACCAGTCCTTTAGATCGGCCAGGGTGGTGATGTTTTCGCGGGCCATGGCCCAGAAAGGTTCCGCCAATTCATCGGGAACGCCGGCATCCGCAACTGCACCGGCCACATCGGCCAGCGGCAGCGATTGCAAATGTTTGGCGGTCAGCGGGAACAGATCCTGCACATCGAACTTGGTCGGTGCGGCGCCAAATCGGTTCACATCGAACCCGTCGATCAGCTCTTCCACTTCCGAGCGCAGCTCGACCGGATCCGACGAGCCCAGACGCGCCATCAGGCTCAGCAACGCCATTGGCTGCACACCCTGTTCACGAAGATCGCGCAAGGCCAGCGTGCCCAGCCGTTTCGACAATGCCTCACCCTGCGGACCTGTCAGCAGAGAGTGGTGGGCAAAACGCGGACAACGCCCGCCCAACGCCTTGATGATCTGGATCTGCGTCGCCGTGTTGGTCACATGGTCTGAACCACGTACAACATCAGTTACGCCCATTTCAATATCATCCACAACCGACGCAATCGTATAGAGAACCTGACCATCGCCACGGATCAGAACCGGATCGGAAACCGACGCCGCATCAATCGAGATGTCGCCAAGAATGCCGTCATTCCATTCGATACGTTCATGATCCAGCTTGAAGCGCCAGACGCCGTTGCCACGTTCGGCGCGCAAGGCTTCTTTCTCGGCCTCCGACAGGTTCAGCGCAGCGCGGTCATAGACCGGCGGCTTGCCCATGTTCAGTTGCTTCTTGCGCTTCAGATCCAGTTCGGTCGGCGTTTCGAATGCCTCGTACAAACGGCCCATCGCGCGCAGCTTATCGGCCGCCTCGGCATAGCGATCCAGACGGTCCGACTGACGCTCGACCCGGTCCCAATGCAAACCCAGCCATTCCAGGTCCTGCTTGATGGCATCGACATATTCTTCTTTCGACCGCTCAGGGTCGGTATCATCGATGCGCAGGATGAACGTACCGCCTGCTTTGCGGGCAATCAGATAGTTCATAAGGGCGGTGCGCAGGTTGCCCACATGGATGTAACCGGTGGGCGACGGGGCAAAACGGGTGGTTGTCATGGGTGTCTCCTGTTGGCGCGGCTCTTGTCACATGGGGGCGTTTTTGTCCAGCCGCCGCTTGGTCCATCAGGTGATTCAGAAAGGTTTTACCGGCCACACCCTGTTGAGATCGTCCAATCCGGCGCGAATTAGCTCGGACAATACTCCCGAGTCGATATCCGCCAGCTTGTTGACATAAAGACAGGACTTACCCAGTTTGTGCTTTCCCAATCTGGCCACCAGATCTCCAAAATCTGCGTAACCCGGCATGATATAAATCACCAAAGCTGATTTGCGCGGTGAAAATCCGGTTGCCAGAAAGTCCCCTTCACGACCCGATTTATAGCGATAGTGGTAGCGGCCATACCCGATGATCGACGGTCCCCACATGAGCGGTGTATACCCGGTGGTGGCGCGAAACAGTTTGTCAAGCTCGTGCGCGTCTTCGGCGCGACGTGCCGGTTGAACCGTCGTCAGGAAATGCTCAACGCTTTGATCCGTCGGAACTGTCTTGTTGTCTGATCGCGCCATGAACAAAATTTAACACGTAATATTCATCCATGCACCCCATCTGGATGGCGTATAAACTGGCAACAGACTCACGACGCCCTAACTGAACCAATGAAGTCCTGACAGGGAGAACGAAGATGACAATTAAACTCACACGCCGCGCCGCTTTGGGAACTGCTGCCGCCTTGCCGTTTGCAACTGCGGCCGCACCGGTTCTGGCCGCAAGCCCGGAAACCAAAGCAAACTCGACCATCGCCAAGTCATTTCATGTTGGCGACTTCACGGTCACGACCCTGCTGGATGGCAGCTTTCCACGCGACGGAGTCAAAGAGATTTTTGGGGGCGGAGCGTCGGACGAAGAATTCGCCCGGGTTTCTTCTGAGAACTTTATTCCATCGGACGTCACACAGTTTTTCTTTACCCCCTCGCTGGTCAATACAGGCTCAGAGCTGGTTCTGTTCGATACCGGCCTGGGGCAAGGCGGCATACAGGCCGCTCTGGCAGATGCAGGTGTGACCCCGGATCAGATCGATGTGGTCGTGATAACGCATATGCACCCTGACCATATCGGTGGCATGACGACCGAAGGCACGCCCACCTTCGCAAATGCGCGCTACGTGACGGCGGCTTCGGAATATGATTTTTGGGCTGCGCAGGACGCAGGCAATCGTGTGGGCGATCTGGTCGCTGAAAAAGTCACACCACTGGCCGAGAAAATGACCTTTGTCGAAGACGGGGGCGAGGTTGCCGCTGGCATTACCGCGGTTGCCGCTTATGGCCACACACCGGGCCACACGGTTTACCATCTGGAAAGCAACGGGCAACGTCTGGTGCTGACAGCGGATTTGGCCAACCACTATGTCTGGTCTTTCGCGCATCCCGAATGGGAAGTCCGGTTCGATATGGACAAGGCCGCAGCAACTGCCGCACGCCGCAATGTCCTTGGCATGCTGGCTGCCGACAAGGTGCCTATGGTCGGCTATCACATGCCTTTCCCCGGTGCTGGTTATGTTGAGGCACGCGGAGAAGGCTTCCGCTTTGTCCCGGTCAGCTACCAGATGATGGGCTAAGCTTTCAGTACCCCGGATCCGGTCGCACTTTTGAACCGTCGCTGAACCGCGACAGGCGAAAGGCAGCCGGGTCCACGCAAGGCACTGTTTCTGAGACCAGATCAGCCATCAGTCGTCCCGCCCCGGGTCCGATTCCAAAACCATGGCCTGAAAACCCCGTGGCGATGTACATTCCCGGCAGGTCATCCACGCCCGAGATGACCGGAATGGCATCCGGGGTCACATCGATCATACCTGCCCAACTTTGTACGATCTCGCTTTTTTGCAAAGCGGGATATCCCTTGCACGCGCTGGCCCAGGCGCGTCGCAACGTTTTTTGCGACGGTTCAGGGTCCAGGATCCGGCACCGTTCGAATGGTGTCACATCGGTTGGCAGCCATATCCGGTTCTGTTTTGCTTCGACCGGCCAGCGTTTGGACAGGCGAAAGCGCAGAGATTTCCACTCCTGTGCGAAAGCTGGCAGGAACCGCATCGCCAACCGGAAACTGTCCGGCACGATGTCCACAGTATTCTCGTGACCGGACGCAATTGTGTAACCACCATCGGCCCGTTTTCGGATCGCAAAGTCATCCGACCACAACGATGCCTCGGGCCCCTCTGCGATGGGGGATGTGCGCAGCACCGTATTCAGGACTTTCAGCTGCGGCAGTTCGATCCCCGCATTGCCAGCAAACAGGCGCGACCACGCGCCCCCGGCCAGAACGACACTGCTGCTGGCAACTTTGCCACGTTCCGTGAAAACACCAGCGATACAGCCAGCCTGAACGTCCACACTGCGTACGGCGCAATTCGTCATGATCACAGCGCCCCGATCCTGCGCAGCCTGGGCGATTACAGGGGCTGTCCATTGTGGTTCAGCACGTCCGTCCTGTGGCATGTACAGCGCGGTTTCAATGCCCGTTTGGTTGCCGTGCAAAAGGTCTGCCAACTCACCGCCCGAAACCATCCGCGCGCCGGTCTGCAAACCCTCCACGTGGTGCAGCCAACGTTCCATGTTCCCCGCATCCCGCTTACCTGATGCGCCAAAAAGGATACCGGATTGGGTATACCCTGTCTTGCGGTCCAGCCGGTGATCAAGCGTCTGCCAGATGCGCAACGATTCTTGCATCAGGGGAATTTCCCTTGGGTCCCGCATCCCAAGACGGACCCACCCCCAGTTGCGAGAGCTTTGTTCGGAGGCAATCTGCCCTTTTTCGCACAAAAGGACCGAGGCGCCCCGCTCTGCAAGTTCCAGCGCTGTTGAAACGCCAATGATACCGCCGCCAATGACCACAACATCAACGGATTTTGGCAGGGCAAGATCAGATTCTACAGGAGTCGGTTTAGGAGCGGTCATCGATAGGCCTTACTCTGTCGCTTGGACCGTTATGGAGACCAAGAGACAAAGCATAGGCAATACAAACCGTCACCGCGACCAAGCGAATTTTGGCATCTGTGACCCAGACGCCTGAGGCTATGAATGCGGGCCGAAGGTTACGCTGCGCCGGACAGTTCCGCCCATTTCTGGCGCAAGATCGCAGACAACCGTTTTTCTTTCAGTGCTGCTTGTGCAGACACATCTTCCTGTGGAAGCAATTGCGGAAACTCTGGCCGCAACATCGCCACTCTCTGATCTTCCGACTGCCGCTGCTCATTCAACAAATCGGCAATTGCTGAATCCAGCTTCTCTTCATCCAACTCTTGCGGCGAAGATTCCATTGTGCGCCATCTCAAAGGCGCATGAAGCGATCTTCCATAGTCCTCGTACATTTTAACACCAAACCATTCACTCAGACATCCAACCTCGGATACGTCGCGTTCACCAAAATCAGCTTTGCAATTTCAACAAACAATGCGTCGCATCCGCCCCACATTGGGCAACTTCCAAGCAAAAATGTGTCAGAAAAATGTCATCCAAACAAGTCTGGGTTGGCCTTTTTTGCCTCTTTCCACAGGCAACACCCCCCGACCTGGGAACAATGCGCGCAAAGGAAACTTCACTGTTTCCAATTACCTGGTGAACCTTCGGCTTTCAGCGACGTTCGCGCCAGCGATTCACGATCGGGTACCGCCGGTCCAGCCAGAATGCCCGTTTGCTCAGGCGCGTACCCGGAGCGGACTGGAAACGCTTGTACTCGCTGATATAGATCAGATGTTCGACCTGTGTCGCATCCGCCTCGTCAAATCCAGCGGCGACACAATCCGCGATGGACCCATCCTGATCGACCAGAATATCAAGTATCCCGTCCAGTACGGGATAGTCCGGCAGGCTGTCGCTGTCCTTCTGATCCTCACGCAGTTCGGCGCTAGGTGGCTTGTCGATGACTGACGGGCGAATGACCTTTCCGTCAGGCCCCATCATCCAGTTTCGATGATTGGCGTTGCGCCAACGGCAGGTTTCGAACACGCGGGTTTTGTACAGATCCTTGATCGGGTTGTAACCGCCATTCATGTCGCCGTAGATCGTGGCATAACCTACCGCGACCTCGGACTTGTTGCCGGTGGTCAACAGCATTTCACCAAACTTGTTCGAGATCGCCATCAGCAATAGCCCGCGCAGGCGGGACTGAATGTTTTCCTCGGTCAATCCCTCATCCAACCCCGCAAACAACGGAGCCAGAGTGTTGGTGACAGCAGCCCGGCTTTCCGAAATCGGCACATAGTCATAGTGCACACCCAGTGCCTTGGCGACGGCCTCGGCATCGTCCAATGATGCTTGGCTGGTATATTCCGACGGCAACATCACGCAGCGAACGTTGTCGGCCCCGATAGCGTCCACCGCGATAGTTGCCACCAACGCGGAATCGATCCCGCCGGACAATCCCAGCAATGCCTTTTTGAAACCGGTCTTGCCCATATAGTCCCGCAGGGATTGAACCATCGCGCGATAGTCCTGCTCCCACACATCCGGCTGAGGCACGATCTCGGCAGGCACAATGCGCCAGCCATCATCGCCACGCGCAAGATCCACCTGCGCAACCACTTCGTCAAACACCGGCATCCGGAAGGCCAGTTCTCCGCCCGGGTTGAGACCGAAGCTGACACCGTCAAACACCTGATCGTCCTGCCCGCCAACCATGTTCAGGTAGATCAGCGGCAGGCCCGTTTCGACCACGCGCGCGACCATATGGTTCAGACGTACATCGTATTTGTTCCGGAAATAGGGCGATCCATTGGGGATCAGCAGAAACTCGGCCCCGGCTTCCTCCAGCGTTTCCGCCACATCCGGGTGCCAGCCATCCTCGCAGATGGGGCTGCCGATCCGGAAGTTGCCAACCGAATACGGACCGCCCAGAGGACCCGCATCATACAGGCGCACTTCGTCGAAAACAGTCTCATTCGGCAGGTGGTGCTTTAGAACCTTGCTGGTGATCCGCCCCCCCTTCAGGATCAGATAAGCGTTATACAGCTTTCCGTCATCGACCCACGGACCACCCAAGGCAATCGCGGGCCCTTTGGCGCATTTCTCGGCCAGAGACTCGACCGCATCCATGGCCGCGTGATGAAACACCGGCTTCAGAACAAGATCCTGCGTGTTGTAGCCGGTGATGAACATCTCGGGGAACGCCACCAGATCGGCACCCTCGGCCTTGCCTTGTTCCCACGCGGCAACGACCTTGGCCGCGTTACCTTCGATATCCCCTACTGTCGGGTTCAATTGCGCCAGAGTGATGCGGAATCGGTCGGCCATGCTGCCCTCTTGCCTCGTCAGTCCTATTGCCATTTAGCAGATCACCGCGCGAGTAAAAGGCCAATGCGGCAAAACCCGTTGCCCTGCCCTCGACGGTACCCTAGTTTTGCGCACAGGGATGCAACCAACGATGATCCGGCAGGCAGGACCAAAAATGAACGTGATCCGAAACTCAATTGCAGCTGTGGCCATGAGCCTGGCAGCTGTGACCGCTTTCGCGCAGGACAGTACGGTTATCGTCAAGGATGACGAAGTGGGCGGCGTCTACGAGGGCACCTATGAAAACGGCCTGCGCCACGGGACGGGTACGTATCGGCTGCCCAACGGGTTCGAATACACCGGCCAGTGGGTGGAAGGCGAGATTCAGGGTCAGGGCATCACCAAGTACCCTGATGGATCGGTTTACGAAGGCTCGTTCGCAAAAGGTCAGCCGGAAGGCCGCGGCAAGATCGTCTATGCCAATGGCAGCAGCTATGACGGTGAGTGGTCTGACGGGTCCATCAACGGCACAGGCTTAGCTGAATTTGCCAACGGCTCGAGCTATGAGGGTGAGTTCAAGAATGCACAACGGCACGGCAAGGGCAAACTGACCTTTCCCGACGGATACATCTACGATGGCGATTGGGTAGACGGCCAGCGGCAAGGCAAAGCCACGATCACCTATGCCGATGGCAGCGTCTACGAAGGCGATGTCAACGCCGGCTTGCGCGACGGCACGGGCACCCAGACGATGCCTGACGGAATGATATACGAGGGCGAATGGACGCAGGACCAGATCACCGGGACAGGTCGCCTGACCTATGCCAATGGCGATGTGTATGAAGGTGAGCTTGTGGAAGGGCGCCGCCAGGGCAAGGGCAAAGTAACTCACGCGTCAGGGGACGTCTATGAGGGCGACTTTGTCGATGATCGCCGCCATGGCAAGGGCACGTTCACCGGAACCGATGGTTTTGTGTACACCGGCGACTGGAACCAGGGTCAGATAGAAGGCCTGGGTGAGCTGACTTATCCCGACGGCTCGGTTTACGTGGGCGATTTCGTGGCCGACCTGGCGGAAGGAAACGGCCGCATTACCTATCCCGACGGCTCCACCTATGAGGGTGAGTGGATCGCAGGCGTAATCGAAGGTCAGGGTACGGCGACCTATGCCACCGGTATGATCTACAAGGGTCAGTTCAAGAACGCTCAAAGCCACGGCAAGGGTGTGATGACCCGCGCAGACGGTTCGATCTATGACGGGGATTGGTTCAACGGGGTCCGTCAGGGAAAAGGCAAGGCGACCTACTCTGATGGCACGGTATACACCGGAGACTTCATGAACGGAAAACGTCACGGCAAAGGAGAAATCGTGACCCCTGCCGGATTCAAGTATAGTGGCGACTGGTCCGAGGGCAAAATCAACGGCGAAGGCAAAGCGACCTACTCGAACGGCGATGTCTATGAGGGCAACTTTGTCGACAACAAGAGACAGGGCAGCGGGACCATGCGTTACGCCAACGGGCAAGAGGAAACCGGAATTTGGGAAAACGGTGTGTTGCCAAATCAAACCCCGGATCAACAGGGCGGCGCTGACACTCCGGCACAGCAGACAGACCCTGATACAGAGGCGGTACAACCAGTTCCATCTGGCGAATGATCACTCACCAGGGAACAGGTTTTCCGGCCCAGTCAAAGAACCCACCGGTATCTGCTGGGCTTAACCCGCCGATCACAGACAACAGATTGCGCGCGCCTTCGCCGGGTTCAACGGCGGGATGCCGGTTCAGATATTTCCGAGTGAACTCTGTCTTGACCGTACCCGGATGCAGCGCAACACATATCGCCTGTTTATGTGTCCGGGCCAATTCAATTGCCGAAGTATGGACGATCTGATTAACCGCTGCTTTGGCCGCGCGGTAGCTGATCCAGCCGCCCATCCGATTGTCGCCGATGGACCCGACCCGCGCGGACAAAACAGCAAATACCGAACGCCGCTGTCGCGGCAACAACTGATGGGCCCGGCTTAGCACCAACGCCGGACCAACGGCATTCAGAGCAAACTGGTCCATCATTGCCCTTGCCGAAACAGATCGAATGGTCTTTTCGGGCGCACTGCCTGAAACTTCCAGCGCCCCGGAAGCGACAAGAACAAGATCGAACGGTCCTGAAAGGCGGTCAAGCATCCGGCTCGCTCGGTCTGGTTCCATCAGATCGAACCCCTCGACAGAGCGCGAGAGGCACGTCACCGCAACGCCCTGTGCCTCCAATTGCTCGCGTACGGCCGCACCAATCCCGCCGGACGCACCAATGATCAAAGCTGTATCCATCTGCGATCAGCTAGCGGCATGGCCGGATCAATCAAGGGAAAAGGAATTTGGAAACACCTACACCGCAACTTGTCGAAAATTGGTTCTTTTCATTCTTGTCGTCGTCTGTATAACCTCAATTCCATGATCAACCGCGCAGATATCCTTTGTGTCGACTCCGCCCTTCGCGGTGTGTCTCTGCGTGGCCTACTGATCCTAATCCGCCTCTGAGCGTGCCATCCGGCGCGCCCGCTCAGAGGAGGACGCCAGCGCGCCAACAGGCTTTAGGACAGACAAGAAAGAGATTCCCATGACCAACGTGACCGACCAAGACCGCGTCTTGATCTTCGATACCACTTTGCGCGACGGCGAGCAGAGCCCCGGCGCGACCATGACCCATGACGAAAAGCTTGAGATTGCCGAACTGCTGGATGACATGGGCGTCGACATCATCGAAGCAGGTTTTCCGATCGCATCAGAAGGTGACTTCAAAGCGGTGTCCGAGATCGCGCAACGATCGAAAAACAGCCGCATCTGCGGACTGGCCCGCGCCAATTTCACCGATATCGATCGCTGCTGGGAGGCGGTCAAACATGCGGAACAGAACCGCATTCACACCTTCATCGGCACCTCTCCGCTGCACCGCGCCATTCCGAACCTGACACAGGACGAGATGGCTGACAAAATCCACGAAACGGTCAGCCACGCGCGCAACCTGTGCGAAAACGTGCAGTGGTCGCCGATGGATGCAACCCGAACCGAATGGGATTACCTGTGTCGCGTGATCGAAATCGCGATCAAGGCCGGGGCGACCACCATCAACATCCCTGACACCGTGGGGTATACTGCGCCGCTGGAATCCGCGGATCTGATCAAACGCCTGATCGAGACGGTTCCGGGCGCAGATGAGGTGATCTTTGCCACCCACTGCCACAACGACCTTGGCATGGCGACAGCGAATTCGCTGGCGGCCGTCATCGGCGGTGCGCGCCAGATCGAATGCACCATCAACGGCCTGGGCGAACGTGCCGGCAACACCGCGTTGGAAGAGGTCGTTATGGCAATGCGCACGCGCAATGACATCATGCCCTTCCACACCGGGATCGACACGACCAAGATCATGCATATCTCACGCCGGGTCGCTACGGTGTCGGGCTTCAACGTGCAGTTCAACAAGGCCATTGTCGGCAAGAACGCTTTTGCCCACGAAAGCGGCATCCATCAGGACGGAATGCTCAAAAACCGCGACAATTTCGAGATCATGCGTCCCGAGGATATCGGCCTGTCGGGCACATCCCTGCCACTGGGCAAACACTCCGGGCGCGCGGCACTGCGCGACAAACTTGAGACGCTTGGCTTTGAAGTTGGCGACAATCAACTCAAAGATATCTTTGTGCGCTTCAAGGACCTGGCGGATCGCAAGAAAGAAGTGTTCGACGACGATCTCATTGCGCTGATGACGCTGGATGAGGCGGACGACTATCTGCAACTGGTGTCGATGAAAGTCACCTGCGGCACCGGCGGTCAGGCGGAATCGACAGTCGAGTTGGAAGTCAACGGCAAGGACGTCATCGCAACTGAACATGGTGACGGGCCGGTTGATGCGACCTTCAAGGCGATCCGTGCGATTTATCCCAACACAGCCCGTTTGCAGCTGTATCAGGTTCATGCGGTGACCGAAGGCACCGATGCGCAGGCCACGGTTTCGGTCAGGCTGGAAGAAGATGGCATGATTGCCACGGGTCAGTCGGCGAACACGGATACCGTCGTGGCCTCGGCCAAAGCCTATATCCACGCGCTGAACCGCCTGATCGTGCGCCGGGAAAAGACCGGCCCGGGCGCGGATGCCCGCGAAATCAGCTACAAAGACCTGACCTGATTCAAATAATGGCGCGATAAAGGGCTCCCGCACCTGCGGTTGCCCGGCTGCGCCGGACACCTTTGCAGCTTTGGGCCCGGCAGCGCGCTGCCGGGCCCAACATGTTTGACGGCATCTCTGATGCAGGCAAACAAGGCGGGAGTATCGGTTGGAATCCCGTTGGTTGACCTCAGAGACCTTCAAATAGCTGCGACAGACGGGACGTTTCTTCCTCGATGCCGAATGGTGCATTCAGGATGAACATCCCTGATCCCACCATCCGATGCCCCTCGCGCACCGGTGGAAACGTCACCTCATGACAAATGGTCTTAGGGAAGTTTTGCGATTTGAGCGCCGCGATCATTCGGGTATGACGCTTGTCCGTCAGGACCGGGTACCACAGCGCGATCACCCCGACATTCCATTTCCGGTGAAGTTTGGCAATCACACCGGGCAGTCGATCGTAATCGGTCTTCACCTCATAGCTTGGGTCGATCAGCAACATTCCCCGTCGAGGCGTCGGAGGCAGCAGGGACTGCGCCAGTTCAAACCCGTCCTGCTGATACACCCTCGCCCTAAACGGCGACATCGCCAAAGAAAGCGCGGCATGTTCCTGAGGGTGCAGCTCTGCAAAATGCAGACTGTCTTGATCCCTCAACAGACTTGCTGCAATCATCGGCGACCCCGGATAGGCCGCGTCACCGTGCCGGGCATGTACGTTTTCCAGAACCCGCGCCATTGGATGCTCGGGTCCGAACCACCCTTCTCTCTGCGCGCGCACGATCCCAGCCGCCGCCTCGCCTGTCCGCATGGATTCGTCCGCGTCCAACTGGTACAGACCCCGCCCGGAATGCGTTTCGATATAGCTGAGCGGCTTGTCCTTGCGCGTCAAATAATCCAGCACCCACGCCAGTAACGCGTGCTTTTGGACGTCAGCCAGATTCCCGGCATGGTAAATGTGTTGATAAGAGAGCATTTTGCCTTCTAAAGTCCCAATCAATAAGGCGGAAAGGTGCTGATCGTCGCGGAATCAGCCCTTTTACCGGGCGTGATGGCACCCTATAAGTCATCCGTCCCGGAACCGTCGAGTCGCGGGCAGTAGAAAAACCGACATACAGGATCAGGGGAAACATGGGGATCTTTGGCAATCTGGGCGGCCTGTTCACAGCGGACATGGCCATTGACCTTGGAACAGCGAACACGCTGGTTTACGTCAAGGGGCGCGGTGTCATCCTGTCTGAGCCTTCGGTCGTAGCCTATCACGTCAAGGACGGCGTGAAAAAAGTTCTGGCTGTCGGCGAAGATGCCAAGCTGATGCTGGGGCGAACGCCCGGTTCGATCGAAGCCATCCGCCCTATGCGCGAAGGTGTGATTGCTGACTTCGATACCGCCGAGGAAATGATCAAGCACTTCATCCGCAAGGTTCACAAGCGCTCAACTTTCTCGAAGCCCAAGATCATTGTCTGCGTCCCCCATGGCGCGACACCCGTTGAAAAACGCGCAATTCGTCAGTCGGTTCTGTCCGCTGGTGCCCGCCGTGCTGGCCTGATCGCCGAACCGATCGCCGCCGCGATTGGCGCGGGCATGCCGATCACCGACCCGACCGGCAACATGGTCGTCGACATCGGCGGTGGTACAACCGAAGTGGCGGTTCTGTCGCTGGGCGACATTGTCTATGCCCGTTCGGTCCGCGTTGGTGGTGACCGCATGGATGAAGCCATTATCTCGTACCTGCGTCGCCAGCAGAACCTGCTGGTCGGTGAATCCACTGCGGAACGCATCAAGACGACAATCGGCACGGCGCGTATGCCCGATGATGGACGCGGCCAGTCGATGCATATCCGAGGTCGTGACCTGCTGAACGGCGTACCGAAGGAAATCGAGATCAGCCAGGCCCAGGTCGCCGAGGCGCTGTCGGAACCCGTCCAGCAGATCTGCGAGGCAGTGATGACTGCGCTCGAGACCACTCCGCCCGATCTGGCCGCCGATATCGTGGACCGGGGCGTCATGCTGACCGGTGGTGGTGCATTACTGGGCGATCTTGATCTCGCCCTGCGCGAACAGACCGGCCTGGCCGTGTCCATTGCGGACGAAAGCCTGAATTGTGTGGCTTTGGGCACGGGCAAGGCGCTAGAATACGAAAAACAGCTACGCCACGCGATTGACTACGAAAGCTAAGGCACGCACCTTTTAGGGACAGGCTTAATTCGGCACGAGCAGCACGGGAAGGTAACCTGTGGCAAAAGACCGATCACAGCGCGATGACTACACGACCCCTCTGCGCAGATTGTTGCTGGGGATCGTCATTCTGTGCTTGCTGGGCATCTTTCTGGTTTGGCGGATCGACAGCCCGCGCGTCGAGCGGTTCCGCGCCCAGGTGGTGGACACGATCGTGCCCTCGATGGATTGGGCCATGGTGCCCGTGACTGCCGCTGTAAACCTTATCCGCGATTTCCAAAGCTATCAGCGCCTGAGCGAGCAAAACCGCGAGTTGCGTAGCGAACTGCGCCTGATGCGTGCCTGGAAAGAGGCCGCACTGCAGTTGGAGCAGGAAAATGCACGGCTGCTGGATCTGAACAATGTTCGCCTCGACCCGCGCCTGACATACATCACGGGCGTCGTGATGGCCGACAGCGGCTCCCCCTTCCGACAGTCCGTCCTGTTGAATGTGGGGGAGCGCGACGGGATCGTCGATGGATGGGCCACGATGGATGGCATCGGACTGGTAGGCCGGATTTCCGGCGTCGGGCCGGATACGGCACGGGTGATTCTGGTAACGGACGCCACCAGTGCCATCCCGGCAACGATCCAGCCTTCTGGTCAGACCGCACTGATCAAAGGAGATAACACCCCGGCCCCAGTGGTCGAGTTCCTGGAAAACCGCGAGCTGGTCCGTCCCGGTGATCGGGTGATCACATCCGGCGACGGTGGCGTGTTTCCGGCAGGTCTGCTAATCGGCCAGATCGCCGCCGATCCGGGCGGCCGCCTGCGCGTTCGCCTTTCGGCGGATTTTGAACGGCTCGAATTTCTTCGTGTTCTGCGCTTCCATTCGCCCCCCCCAATTCAGGATCCGGGTGGGATCGTCGGGCCAACGAGACCCGAAACTGCGCTTGTACCGGATGAGGTAAGTGATGGATAGGCCGGCCTCATACAGCTGGGCCATGCGCGGCCTTTACGCTGCGCTGTCCTTTGTCGTGCTGTTCCTGCATTTGCTGCCGCTTGATGCGCAACCGGATCGCTGGCCCTTTCCCGATGTGCTGATTGCACTGACCTTTGCCTGGGTGTTGCGGCGCCCCGATTATGTGCCCACCCTTCTGGTTGCGTTTGTCATGCTGATGGCGGACCTTTTGCTGCAACGCCCGCCCGGCCTTCTGGCCGCCTTGGTGGTGTTTGGCGCAGCCTATCTGCGCGCCGCCGCTCCGGGTATGAAGGACACGGGATTTGTCGGAGAATGGATGTCGGTCGGTGTGGTGATTGCCATGGTGTTTTTGATGAACCGAGTCGTTTTGTCGATCTTGTCGGTGCAGCAGGCCGCTTTGTGGCCAGTGGTGATTCAACTTGTGCTGACAATCGCCTTCTACCCGGTCATCGTGCTGCTGACCCAAAGCGTATTTGGTGTCCACCGCTTGTCTGCGGCGGATGCCGGAGCCGTGGGAGGCAGGGCATGAAGCAACGCAAACCCAAGTCGCAGGGCCTTGCCTATAAACGCCTGCCACGCAGAGCGCTGGTGCTGGGCGGTTTGCAGGCGGCTTTTATCGGCGGGCTGGCTGCACGAATGCGTTTCATGCAGGTGGATCAGGCCGACGAATATCGCCTGCTGGCTGAAGAAAACCGCATCAACATTCGCCTGATCCCACCGACCCGTGGACGAATCTATGACCGCAACGGGCAGATCATCGGTCAGAACTCACCATCCTATCGCATCGTCATCGTGCGTGAGGATGCGGGAGACGTCGACAAAGTGATTGCCAAATTGTCGGAACTCATCCCGCTGAACGATGATGAGATCGAGCGCGCCCGGACCGAAATGCGCCGATCAGCCCCGTTCCTGCCAGTGACACTGGCGGATCAGGTCACTTGGGAAGACATCTCGAAAGTCGCGGTCAATGCCCCGGCCCTGCCGGGTGTGACGCCCGAGGTCGGCCTGACGCGACAATACCCACGCTATGAGGATTTTGCCCATATCGTCGGCTATGTCGGCCCGGTCAGCGACTATGATCTCAGCAAGCTTGAAGACCCCGAGCCGGTTTTGCGAATTCCCCGGTTCCAGATCGGCAAGGTCGGGCTGGAGGCAAAACAGGAAATTGCGCTGCGGGGTAAAGCCGGTGCAAAGCGCGTCGAAGTCAATGCTACAGGGCGCGTCATGCGCGAGCTGGACCGGCAGGAAGGTCAGCCGGGTGCCGACTTGCAATTGGCGATCGATGCCGACCTGCAACAATATGCGCAAGCGCGGCTGGCAGGTGAAAGCGCTGCCGCAATTGTTCTGGATTGCGAAACCGGGGATCTGCGCGCTGTCAGCTCTACACCCAGTTTCGATCCAAATCTGTTTGTGCGCGGAATCTCGGTCGCTGATTATCGGGCGTTGACGCAGGACAAGTATCGCCCCCTAGCCAACAAGTCCGTGCAAGGCACTTATCCCCCGGGGTCGACGTTCAAGATGGTCACTGCATTGGCCGCGCTGGAGACTGGCGTGATAGGCCCCGGCAACACAGTGTATTGCCCCGGGCACCTGAAGGTCGGCAGCCGCCGGTTCCACTGCTGGAAGCGCGGCGGGCATGGCACGGTTGATCTGAACCTGTCGCTGAAACGCAGCTGCGACGTTTACTATTATGACGTGGCTTTGCGGGTGGGCATCGACAGGATATCCGAGATGGCCCGCACGCTGGGTCTGGGGGCCAAACACGATATTCCGATGTCGGCGGTCGCCGCGGGGCTCACCCCCAATCAGGAATGGAAGCAGCGGACACACGGTCAGGATTGGCTGGTGGGCGACACGGCCAACGCGTCCATCGGGCAAGGGTTCATGCTGGCCTCGCCGCTGCAACTGGCCGTAATGACCGCCCGCATCGCCACCGGCCGATCCGTGACACCGCGCCTTGTGCGCTCGATCGACGGTGTCGAACAGCCCTCAGGTGCAGGGGAGCCGCTGGGCATCAACGCTTACAATCTGGAACAGGTTCGTAACGCCATGTTCTCGGTCTCGAATGATCGGCGAGGGACGGCCTATCGCAGCCGCATCATCGCGGATGAGTTCCGCATGGCCGGCAAAACCGGCACTAGTCAGGTTCGAAACATCACCAAGGCCGAACGCGCTGCGGGTGTGATCAGCAACAAGGACCTGCCATGGGAACGTCGCGACCACGCCTTGTTCGTCTGTTTCGCCCCCTATGACAATCCGAAATACGCGGTTGCCGTGGTCGTTGAACATGGCGGCGGGGGGTCCAAGGCGGCGGCACCGGTGGCCCGCGATATCATACTTCAGGCGCTCTATAACGGCACTCCGCCGCTTGAGGCTTATCCTGTTGCCGACCGCGAGCGTATCAAGGAACAGCAAAAACGGCTCGAGGGCGATCGTCGCCCCAAAGCGCGTCCCGACGGAAAGGACCGCGCATGAGCTACCTTGAATATGCCGTGAAATCCACGCCGTCGGGGTTTCGGAAGTTCCTGTACATGAACTGGCCGCTGACCCTGCTGCTGATCAGCACCGCCAGCGCTGGGTTCCTGATGCTGTATTCGGTCGCAGGCGGTTCGTGGACGCCCTGGGCCGAGCCCCAGATGGAGCGTTTTGGGCTTGGCCTGACCGCGATGTTCATCATTGCTCTGGTTCCGATCTGGTTCTGGCGCAACATGTCCGTTCTGGCCTATCTCGGTTCGGTCGCCTTGTTGGTGTTCGTGGAATTGTTCGGCACCATCGGCATGGGTGCACAGCGCTGGATCGACCTTGGGTTCATGCGCCTTCAGCCCTCAGAGGTCATGAAGGTGGCACTGGTCATGGTTCTGGCGGCGTATTACGACTGGCTTCCATCGCACAAGACGTCCCGCCCTCTTTGGGTCTTTATCCCCGTGGCCCTGATTGTCCTGCCCACTCTGCTTGTTCTGAAGCAACCGGATCTCGGCACGTCGATCCTACTGTTGGCCGCCGGTGGAGGGCTGATGTTTCTTGCGGGTGTCCACTGGGCGTATTTTGCAGCCGTCATTGCAGCCGTCGTGGGCCTGATCGCCGCCGTGTTCAACAGTCGCGGGACCGAATGGCAGTTGCTCAAGGATTATCAGTTCCGCCGTATCGACACGTTTCTCGACCCCTCTACCGATCCTCTGGGTGCCGGGTATCACATCACGCAATCCAAGATTGCCCTTGGCTCGGGGGGCTGGAACGGGCGCGGTTTCATGCAGGGTACACAATCCCGGCTGAACTTCTTGCCCGAGAAACACACCGATTTCATCTTCACCACGCTCGCCGAGGAGTTCGGCTTTGTCGGGGGCATCACGCTCTTGGTCCTCTACGCCCTGATCCTTGTGTTCTGCATAGCGACCGCGCTGGCCTCCAAGGATCGGTTCTCCTCCCTGGTCACATTGGGCATCGCGCTGAACTTTTTCTTATTCTTTGCCGTCAATATGTCGATGGTGATGGGCATGGCACCGGTCGTGGGCGTCCCTCTGCCAATGGTCAGCTATGGCGGTTCGGCCATGCTGGTGCTGATGGCCGCGTTCGGCATCGTCCAAAGCGCTCATATCCATCGTCCCCGCTGATCTGAAAGGCCCCAGATGCCCGTAAACGTTCTGTTTTCCGCGCGCCCTGCCCTCTGGCCCGTGTATGAACCGCTGCTCACTCAATACCTTGCAGAAGCTGGCGTCCAGGCGGAGATCAGTACGGAATTTGAACCGGATCAGGTTGATTACGTAGTCTACGCTCCGAATGGCGGGCTATTGGATTTTTCGCCCTTTACGCGCCTGAAGGCGGTTCTGAGCCTCTGGGCCGGGGTTGAAAAGATCGCTGACAATGACACGCTGAGCGTCCCCTTGGCACGGATGGTGGATCACGGGCTGACGCAGGGTATGACCGAATGGGTGGTGGGCCATGTGCTGCGCTATCATCTGGGAATGGATCGCCACATCACCATCCAGGATGGCGTCTGGGCCCCGGATGCCCCACCTTTGGCGCAAGAGCGCAACGTGTGCATTCTGGGCCTCGGCGCATTGGGCGAAGCCGCGGCCCGCGCCCTGGCCTTACTGAATTTCACGGTCACTGGCTGGAGCCGCACCGCCAAGGACATCCCCTGCGTGACCTGCCTGCACGGTCCTGACGGGCTGCGTGATGCACTTTCTCAGGCCGAGATACTGGTTCTGCTGCTGCCTGATACCGCCACCACTGAAAACGCGTTGAATGCAAAAACGCTGGCCTTGCTGCCCAAAGGCGCGCGGATCATCAACCCGGGCCGCGGGCCCCTGATCGATGACGAAGCGCTGCTGGATGCCTTGAACTCGGGTCAGATCGGTCATGCGACGCTGGATGTGTTCCGGGTCGAGCCCTTGCCCCCCGATCACCCTTATTGGGCACATCCGAACGTGACTGTGACCCCTCATATCGCATCCGAGACCCGCCCGGCCACAGCCGCGCAGGTCATTTGCGAAAACATCCGACGTGGCGAAGCCGGAGAGCCCTATGTGCACCTGGTGGATCGCGCGTTGGGCTACTGATTTCAGGTCGCGATCAGACCGCGGCCTTTCAACAGGGCGTCAACCCCCGGCAATCTTCCCCGGAATGCCAGATACAGGTCTTCTGCCTCGCGCGAACCGCCAGTGGAAAGGATGTTGTCCTCCAACGCTTTGGCGCGTTCCGGGTCAAAGGCACCACCTGCCTCTTCAAAGGCGGCAAAGGCGTCGGCATCCATCACCTCGGACCACATATAGCTGTAATAGCCCGAGCTGTAGCCGTCGCCCGCGAACACATGAGCGAAATGCGGAGTGGCGTGGCGCATACCAATGGCCTTCGGCATCCCCAACCTGGCCAGAACTTCCGACTGTTTTGCCATCGGATCTGCCGGTGCCTCGTCATCGTGGAAGGCCAGATCAACGAGGGCCGAGGCGACATATTCCACCGTCTGGAAACCCTGATCGAAATTGGCCGCGTTCAGAACCTTCCGTAGCATTTCCTGCGGCATCGGCTCGCCCGTTTCCGCATGGGTCGCAAATTCGGCAAGGACCTCTGGCACTTCCAGCCAGTGTTCGTAAAGCTGGCTGGGCAATTCGACGAAATCGCGCGCAACCGAAGTGCCCGAGATGCTTTCATATGTCACGTTGGACAGCATCTGGTGTAGGGCATGGCCGAATTCATGAAACAGGGTCCGCGCGTCATCATAGGACAGCAAGGCGGGATCCCCCTTGGCGAAGTTGCAGACATTGATGACAACCGGTGTCTGCTTCTTTGGGAATTTGGCCTGCGCCCTCATCGCGCTGCACCAGGCACCTGACCGCTTGGACCCTCGTGCAAAGTAGTCTCCGATAAATACGGCAATATGCTGCCCGTCGCGGGTAACTTCCCAAGCCCGGCAATCCGGGTGATAGAGGGGTACGTCCAACGGATTGAATTCCAGCCCAAAAAGCCGGTTGGCGCAGGCAAACGAAGCCTCGATCATGCTATCCAGCTGCAGATAGGGTTTCAACGCGGCCTCATCCAGATCGTGTTCCGCCTTGCGCCGCTTTTCAGCATAATACCGCCAATCCCAAGCTTCCAGCGGGCCATTGATGCCGTCTTCCTGCATCATCTGCGTCAGAACATCCGCGTCGGCGTCTGCGCGGGACTTGGCCGGTTCCCATACCTGCATCAACAGCTCACGCACCCGATCCGGCGTGCGCGCCATCTCGGTTTCCAGCTTGTATTCGGCGAACGTGTCATAGCCCAGAAGCTTGGCGCGCTCTTCGCGCAAGGCCAGGATCTCGGCCGCGATGTCACGGTTATCGGTCTCTCCCCCATTGGCACCGCGTGCGGCCCAGGCGCGATAGGCTTTTTCGCGCAGGTCCCGGCGGGGCGAGAATTGCAGGAATGGCACAATCAGCGACCGTGACAAGGTGACCACTGGCCCCTGTGCCTTCTTCTCCTGCCCCGCGGCACGCGCCGCGTCCACGACGAAATCCGGCAAGCCGTTCAGATCCTCTTCGGTCAGGTCCATGAACCAGTCCCGCTCATCCGCCAGCAGGTTCTGGGTAAACGACGTGCCCAGCGACGCGAGGCGCGACTTGATCTCTTGCATACGGGCGTCTTCGTCCCCTTCCAAGGCCGCGCCGGCACGCACAAAGCCTCGGTGGGTCAACATCAGAACACGCGCCTGTTCTTCGGTCAGGTCAAGATCATCGCGCCGTGCCCATAGGTCGGCAACACGCTTGAACAGCGACTTGTTTGAAGAAATGCCCGAAAAATGCGCTGAAAGCTTGGGGGAAAACTCTCGTTGCAGTTCTTCCCGCTTTGGGTTGCTGTCTGCGCCCGCAATCGTGAAAAAGGCCGACAGGACCTTGTCCAGTTGCCCGCCCGCGGCCTCGAGCGCCTCGATCGTGTTGGCGAATGTGGGGGTATCCGGATTTGCTGCTATCGCGTCAATCTCGGCGTTATGCTCTTTCATCGCCTGCTCCAGTGCGGGCGAGAAATCATCATCCGAGATATCGGAAAAAGGGGCGATTTCAAACGGTGTGGTCCAATTGGACAGGATCGGGTTGGTCATGCAGATCTCCTTTGATCCCATAGCTATGTCGCCATGGCCGGGTGTTCCAGAACACCCAACCCATGTGAAGAAAGGTTAATCGTTTGTCATGCCACAAACAGGGCAATCGTCCCGGCGGGTCAGAGCAATCTTGCGGCTTTCACCGTACAGCGCGTCATAGATCAGCATCTCGCCGCGCAGCGCCATGCCGGCGCTCGTTATCACCTTGATCGCCTCGACCACCATCATCGACCCAACCACGCCCGGCAGCGGGCCGATCACTCCGGCCTCGGAACAGGACGGGGCCAGGCCGGGGGCCGGTGCCTCTGGGAAGATACACTGATAGCAGGGGCTGCCGTTGGCCGGGTCAAACACACTCAGTTGACCTTCCCACTGTGACAAAGCCCCCGATATCAGCGGTTTGCCCAGCGCGACGGCGGTTCGGTTGGCCAGATAACGGGTCTCAAAATTGTCGGTTCCGTCAAGGATCAGATCGAAATCTGCAAACAGATCGGTCGCGATTTCCTCGCTCAAACGGCGATGATAGGGCAGAACCACCACGTTCGGGTTCTGCGCCTCCATCGCCTGCTGGGCCGAAAAGACCTTGGGCATTTCAATGTCCGCATCGCGGTGAATGACCTGTCGTTGCAGGTTGGCATTCTCGACGACGTCATCATCGATGATCCCGATCGTGCCGACTCCTGCTGCCGCCAGATATTGCAGCGCAGGTGCGCCCAGACCACCAGCGCCGATCACCAGAACGCGGGCCTTTTTCAGCTTTTTCTGACCGGGCCCACCCAGTTCGCGCAACACGATATGGCGGGCATAGCGGTCCAGCTCAGTCTCGGTAAATCGGTCGGAGGGCATGTCAGGCTCCGGGTCTGCAACTGAAGCTGCGCGGTTGCGCAGGGTTTTCAGCACTCTGCCATACAGCAAAGCCAGCGCCGCGAAACCCACAAGGATCAGCCACAGCGCCGCAGACCCGCCGGTTGCTTCGCGAAGAGGGTGCCCATCCGGCAAGATCAGATGAGACAGTATGACCCCCGCCAACAACACGCTCACGGAAACCACCCGCGCTTTTTTCGACGTGCCCGCGAAATAACCGACACCCCAAAGCCCCGCAGCCAGGATGAAAACCAACAGCATCAGCCGCGCCCAGTCGAGCCGAAACCGCCAGCCCCACGATCGGTTTCGCCCAGCGTCTGAGCCAGTTCAAACGTGGCCTGCACCACCGGCGCGACCACAAGCTGCGCGATACGATCTCCGTGGGCGATCTCGAACCGTTCCTGGCCCGCATTCATCACGATCACGCCCAACGGCCCACGATAGTCGCTGTCGATGGTGCCCGGCGTGTTGGGCAGTGTAATCCCATGTTTCAACGCAAGGCCCGAGCGGGGCCGAACCTGAACCTCATACCCACGCGGGATTTCAATGCGCAGGCCGGTTGGCACCAGCGCCCGCTGGCCGGGCTCCAACGCTATCGGCGCGCCGCCGGGCAGATTGGCACGCACATCCGCCCCGGCCGCCCCCGAGGTTTCATAAGAGGGAAGTGCCACGGCGGGGTCTGCCCCGTCTTCGCGGATCACTCGGATTGCAACCATGCTCTTGCCTTTCCTTCAGCCTGCCAACGCGTCCGAAATCTTCGCCGCCAATCGCCGGGCAACTTCGTCCTTGCCCATGCGGGGCCATTCCTCGGCCCCGTTGTCCGAAATCAGGATGACCGCATTCTCTGACCCGCCCATAATGCCTGTTGCAGGGCTGACATCGTTGGCGACGATCCAGTCGCAGCCTTTGCGCAGGCGCTTGGCCGTGGCGTGTTCGACCACATTGTCGGTCTCGGCCGCAAATCCGACAACCAACGGCGGACGGTTCGCGCCCATCCGAGAAACACGTTTCAGAATGTCCGGGTTTTCGGCGAATTCCAGTACCGGCAGGCCGTCGCGGCTTTTCTTCAGCTTCTTGTCCGACGCGCTGGCGACACGCCAATCCGCGACCGCCGCCGCGAATACTCCGGCGTCGACGGGCAGAGCCGCATCAACCGCATCAGACATCTGTTGCGCGGTTTCGACGGGCACGACCCGCACACCCGTCGGGGGTGGCACATCTGCGGGGCCGGTCACAAAGATCACCTCGGCCCCCAATTCCGCCAGCGCCCGAGCCACGGCGGCACCCTGAGCCCCGGACGACCGGTTCGCTATATACCGGACAGGATCTATTGGTTCATGCGTCGGGCCGGACGTCACCAGCACCCGCCTGCCCGCCAAAGGCCCCGCAGACAACTGAGCCTCAACTGCTGCAACAATTTCCATCGGCTCGGACATGCGCCCCGGGCCGTATTCGCCACAAGCCATGTCGCCTTCGTTCGGGCCAACAAAGCGCACGCCATCTGCCTGCAACTGCTTCAGGTTTCGTTGCGTCGCCGGGTGGGTCCACATCCGCACATTCATCGCGGGCGCACACAGAACGGGTGTGTCCGTGGCCATCAGAAGGGTCGATGCCAGATCGTTGGCCAGCCCTCCGGCCATCTTGCCCATCAGGTCCGCCGTTGCGGGGGCCACAACAATCAGATCAGCAGAGCGTGAAAGTTGAATATGCCCCATCTCGGCCTCATCGGTGAGGTCAAACAGATCGCGATAGACCTTTTCACCTGCAAGTGCAGACACGGACAGAGGCGTCACGAACTCTTCCGCTGCGCGCGTCAATACAGGGGTTACATCCGCACCGCGCTCGCGCAACCTGCGGATCAGATCCAGCGACTTATAGGCCGCGATCCCGCCACCGATAATCAGCAGAATGCGTTTGGATGACAGCATGCTCAGCCCTTCCTGTCCCGGTCGGCCCCGACATTAGGCAAGGCTTGCAGGTAGTTCCAGCGATTAATTCTGAACTTGAAATGCCGCACAGGGATCTTCGCGCTCCACCGTGGGGCTGTCGATTACGATATCGAAATCACCGTCAATCGCTCCGTCCTCGGATTGTCCGACAGCCACCAGTTTCCACCCTGGCTGAAGACGCGCGAGATACGTTGGTATGCCCCGGTCTTTTCGCGCGTGACCGTTTCCAGTGATCACGGCAACCGGACCACCGGTTTCTTCCATTGCACGCACAACCGCACGGGCCAGCACAGCATCGCGCAGGCGCTGGATCGCAACCATCTGGGGCAACATTTCAGCCGGAAGCGCGTCGCAATGCGCAGCCAATTGGTCGGCCTCGCGCGCGGCCTGTTCCTCGGGCGTCAACGGTACAGTCAGACCATAGCGCGCCGCGTCTGCACCCAGAGCCGTAGCCGCACCACGTTCCATTGCGGCACGTGCGGCGGTGCGCGGAACCATGGCCCCGTAAACCGGTGCGCCGGAAGCTTCAAACACCGGGTAATACATACTGAGCGGCGGCCATCCACTTTCAGCCCATTTCAAAATACGGCTAAGCTCCTCTGGGTTGGACACTGCTTTTTGAGTAAGCCTCTGTGCGCCCTCTTCGGTTACCATTTCCCAGACGACGGCCGAGGGTGAAACAGCCTCGAGCGCTTCGGCCTGCACCAGATGATGCGTCGGGTTGTCGTGAACTTCTCCCAAAATCACGACATCGGCGTCCCGCATCGCGGACATAGCATCAGCGGGAATTAGTCTATCGGCCAGCCCCGGTCGCGTTGCCGCAACCGTAAGACCAAGAACGCACACAAGAATCGCAAACTGTTTCATGCGATGAAGTGTTGCACCTCGCGCGACTGGGCTTCAAGGTTCTTGCGCATCTTCACGAAGGCTGCGGCCTCGAGCTGTCGCACGCGTTCTTTGGACAGACCCAGCTCTGTTCCAAGGCTTTCCAGGGTTCGAGCGGGGTCTCGCAGCTTGCGTTCGCGCACAATGAAACGCTCGCGATCATTCAGCGCACTCATCGCCGTCAACAGCCACTTGCGCAATTGTTCGGTATCGTGGCTGTGCTCAACTGCTTCTGCGGCCTGTTCGCGGTCGTCTTCCAGAGCGTCGATCCACTCACGTCCATCCTCATCCGCAGATTGCACGGCATTCAGAGAAAAGTCGGAACCGGACAGACGGCCTTCCATCATCTCAACGTCGCGCAGCGGCACGCCGATTTCCGTTGCGATCATCTGATGCAACTGATGACGGTCCAGGTCCTGACCTTCGGTGGCGGCTTCACGTTCCAGCCGGGCCTGAACACGGCGCATGTTGAAGAACAGGGACTTCTGAGCCGAGGTGGACCCGGTCCGAACCATGGACCAGTTCCGCATCACGTAATCCTGAATGCTTGCCTTGATCCACCACACGGCATAGGTCGAGAAACGCACACCGCGATCCGGGTCGAACTTGTCTGCAGCCTTCATCAGGCCAAGGCCTGCTTCCTGAATGAGATCATTCATGGGCGCGCCATAGCGCTTGAACTTGGCCGCCATCGAAATCGCCAGACGCATATAGGCGGTGATCAGGCGGTGCAACGCCTGCTCATCACGCTCATCACGCCAAGCATACGCCAGTTTCAGTTCAGTTTCCGCATCCAGCAGCTCGGCCTTCATTGCTTGCCGGGACATCGAAAAGTCCGTCGCGTTATCCAGTGCCATAAACCTCTCCCCTGTTTGCAGGTACTGGTCAGACTTGCTTTGCCGACCTATGACCTTTACGCAAAACAGCACCAATCGGATCAACTATAGGTAAGTATTGTGTCGCCGGATTTAACCTTGGTTCTGGGCGGGGCCGCGTCGGGCAAGTCGGTTTTCGCCGAAGAACTGGTTGTTTCTCAGGGGAAAAGCCGCGTTTACCTTGCGACATCACAAGTGTTTGATGACGAGATGCGCCAGAAAATCGACCGCCATCTTGAGCAACGCGGCGACGGTTGGACCACGGTTGAAGAACCCTTTGATTTGGGACCAGTTCTGGCAAAGTTGGCGCCCGATCAGATTTGCCTGATTGACTGCGCCACCATGTGGCTGAGCAACCACCTGTTGGCCGAATCCGATCTGGAAGCCGCACAAACCGCCCTGCTTAAAGCATTTCGCTCATGCCCGGCCCAGATTGTGATAGTCTCGAACGAGGTCGGTCACGGTATTGTTCCGGACAACGCCCTGGCCCGCCGGTTTCGCGAAGCGCAGGGACGGCTGAACATCGCGCTTGCAGCGCAGGCCGATCTGGTGGTGCAGATCACAGCCGGGTTGCCTTTGGTTCTGAAAGGGCAATTGCCGTGACACGCTTACATCTTGTCCGACACGGGCCGACCCATGCAAAAACAATGGTCGGCTGGTCCGACCTGCCCGCTGACCTGAGCGATACTGCGGCCCTGAAACGTCTGCACTACCATTTGCCGTCCGAGGCGCTTGTGATCTCGTCAGACCTGTCAAGGGCAGTTGACACGGCAACGGCCATACAAGGCCGACGTCATCGACTGCCTCATCACCCTGACCTGAGGGAAATCCACTTTGGCCGCTGGGAACTGCGCGGTTTTGCCGAAATCGAAGCTGAAGACCCGGAACTGGCCTTTGCGTATTGGGACAACCCCGGCGATGTCCGCCCGCCGCAGGGTGAGAGCTGGAACGATGTCCGCAATCGGGTCGACGCAGCCATCGACGTGCTTGTTTCGGCACATACAGACCGCGATCTGGTCATCGTTGCGCATTTCGGCGTGATCCTCACCCAGGTGCAGCGCGCCCTTGATCTGGATGGGCAACAGACCTTTTCACATACAATTGACAACCTGTCGGTGACGGACATCACGATCGACGCAGGCAAGTGGTTGGTTGGGACAATCAATCACCTTCCGTGAACAGCCCCCGCACAAATCACCGTTTTACCGGGCTGCGAACCTGCGGCATCGTTCGCGTATGACTTATGATTTGTATATCGGTGACCGCCTTTTCTCCAGCTGGTCGATGCGCGGCTGGTTGATGCTTGAGAAATTCAACCTGCCCCATAGAAGCCACATGATTGGCCTGTATTCGGGCACCATGACACAGGACATGGCTTCCCTGGCTCCAGCGCGACTTGTGCCCGCCCTGCGCTTGCCGGATGGAACTGTGGTCGGCGAAAGCCTGGCCATGGCCGAAACCCTCGCCGAGCACCACCCTGATGCCGGGTTGTGGCCATCAGATTCCGCAGCCCGGGCGACTGCCCGATGGCTATGCGCCGAGATGGTGGCGGGGTTTGGCGCCTTGCGAGGTGAATGCCCCATGCAATTGCTGCACGTCTGGCAGGATTTCAAACCATCGGATGAGACACTGGTAGATCTGGCACGCGTCGAAACACTCTGGGACCATGCGCGCACAGTGTCCGGTGCGGAACAAGGCCCGTTGTTTGTCACGTATTCGCTGGCGGACGTGTTTTACACACCCGTCGCAGCGCGGATCATCGGGTATGGGCTGCCAGTTTCAAAGGCGAACCGGGCCTATTGCCTGGACCTGTTGGCAGACCCCGCCGTCAGACAATGGCGCGCAATGGGCCTGACCGTCAGATACGACCCTTTTCCCTATCGTCAGGACTTGTCGTCCAAGCCCTGGCCGATCGGAGGGGTTTCAACCGCCAAGCCGGTATCCGGCCCGTCAATCAACGAAGTTTGCCCTTATTCCGGCGAACCGGTCGTGGAGTTTCTGGAGTTGGATGGCAAATGCTGGGGCTTCTGCAATCCATTCTGCCGCGACAAAACCGTTGCAGATCCCGACGCGTGGCCCAAATTCGCTGCCTTGCGCGCAACCGTTAACGACTCTTAAACCACAACCATGGCAGCAACGTCCTGTTAACCAAGAACAGGACTGCCATGGTTGCCCGTGCCCACACTGTCGCGTTTCAAGGAGTCGATGCCCGCCCGGTCGAAGTGCAATGTGCCGTCTCACCCGGCTTGCCGGCCTTTTCCATCGTGGGCCTTCCAGACAAGGCTGTGTCCGAAGCCCGGGACCGTGTCCGCAGCGCGCTGAGTGCGATGGCCATCGCCCTGCCCTCGAAACGAATTACGATTAACCTATCTCCTGCCGATCTGCCCAAGGAAGGTAGTCATTTTGACCTGCCCATCGCGGTCGCGCTGTTGTCCGCGCTCGAGATCATCCCGGCCGATGCCGCCGAAGGAACAGTTGCACTGGGAGAGTTGTCGCTTGATGGCTCCCTGGTGCCTGTTGTCGGTGCCCTGCCCGCGGCCATGACGGCAGCTTCCGAGGATCGCATGTTGCTGTGTCCCAAAGCCTCCAGCGCCGAAGCGGCATGGGTCGACGCCACTCAGGTTATCGGCGCGGATTCCCTTGGTGATGTTGTCCGCCATTTCTCGGGACAGTCCCCTTTGCCGGCGGCACAACCCGGCGAGGTGAATCTGACGCCCAGCGCGCGGGATCTGCGCGATGTAAAAGGACAGGAACGCGCCAAACGCGCCTTGGAAATCGCGGCAGCCGGGCGTCACCATCTGATCATGATCGGCACGCCGGGGTCAGGCAAATCCATGCTGGCTGCTCGGCTTCCGGGCATCTTGCCTCCGCTAACGGCGGTCGAAGCGTTGGAAACTTCGATGATCCAGTCCCTGTGCGGGTTGCTGGACGAAGGCGGCATCAACCGCACACGTCCTTTTCGAGAACCGCATCATACGGCTTCGATGGCAGCCATTGTCGGTGGTGGCAAAGGTGCCAAACCCGGTGAAATCTCACTGGCGCATAACGGCGTGCTGTTCATGGATGAGTTCCCCGAGTTTCCGCGTACAGTTCTGGAAACCCTACGCCAACCAATTGAATCCGGAGAAGTCATGGTGGCACGGGCCAATGCCCATGTGAAATACCCCTGCCGCTTCATGCTTGTGGCCGCTGCGAACCCATGCAAATGCGGCTATCTGACGGATCCCTCAAGAGCCTGCTCTCGCGCACCCGGCTGCGGCGAGGATTATCTGAACCGTATCTCGGGGCCCCTGATGGACAGGTTCGACCTGCGGATCGAAGTCCCGCCCGTGGGTTTCACCGATCTTGATCTGCCCCCATCCGGCGACAGCTCGGCGACAGTTGCCGTACGTGTTGAAAACGCCCGCGCCATTCAGGCAGACCGGTTTCGGGAAACACCGAACCTGCGCCAGAATTCCGACGCCGAAGGCAGGGTTCTGGAAGAGATCGCAACACCTGACGCCGAAGGAAAAGCGGTGTTGCTGAAAGCAGCCGATCGGTTCGGGCTATCGGCCCGCGCCTTTCACCGTATCCTGAGAGTGGCGCGGACGATCGCCGATCTGGACGGTTCAGCCGACATCCGCAGGCCACATGTGGCAGAGGCGCTGAGCTTTCGCATCAGCGCCCGGGTCATGGCCTAAACCTTGGCTTCTATCGCCTGCCAGATTTTCTCGGCAATATTGACGCCGTCGAACCGTTCCAGCTCCTGAATACCGGTGGGCGAGGTCACGTTGATCTCGGTCAGGTAGTCGCCAATAATGTCGATCCCGACAAATATCTGACCTTTTTCTTTCAGCAGCGGTCCGATGGCGGCGCAGATTTCCAGATCACGCTCGGACAACCCGATCTTTTCCGGGCGACCGCCCACATGCATGTTTGAGCGCGTTTCGCCTGCGGCGGGAACCCGGTTGATAGCACCAACCGGTTCGCCGTCCACCAGGATCACGCGCTTGTCGCCATTGCTGACATCCGGCAGGAATTTCTGCACGATCAGAGGCTCGCGCGAGAACCCCGTGAACAGCTCGTGCAGAGAGGTCAGGTTGCGGTCATTGGCATCCAGTCGGAACACGCCAGCACCGCCATTGCCATAGAGCGGCTTGAGGATGATATCGCCGTGCTTTTCCTTGAACGCCTTGATCGTCTGCAGATCGCGCGCAATCGTCGTGGGGGGGGTCAGGTCGGGAAAATCCAGAACCAGCAGTTTTTCAGGATAGTTCCGCACCCAGAACGGGTCGTTGACCACCAGCGTTCGCCCTTTGAGGCGGTCCAGTAGGTGAGTCGACGTGATGTAGTGCATGTCAAAGGGTGGATCCTGACGCAGCCAGACCACATCGAAGTCGGCCAGGTCAGCTTCACGTTCGGAGCCCAGAACAGCCGGGTCGCCTGCGACCCGCTGAACAGTCATGTCATGGCCGCGCGCCGTAATGCGTCCTTCCTGATAAGCCAGTTGATCCGGCCCATAGAAAAACAACGAATGACCACGCACCTGCGCCTCTTCCGCCAGACGGAATGAGCTGTCGGCGTTGATGTCCACGTCCCCGATCGGGTCCATTTGAAAGGCTATTTTCATGCCGTGTCCCTCAGTTTAATGCCAGATACATGGCCCAGCAGGCCCGAGGGTTCAATGGGGCTTAGGCATGACCGAAGGCGTTTTCGATAATTTGAACTGCGCCAGTGCCATCTACAAGTGCCGCGTCAAAACGGACATTGGTCAGCTGCCCACCCGGCTCATTTTCCAGATATTGCGCGGCCGAGGCACAGATTCGGTCAATTTGTTTTTGGCTGATCCGGGCCGCAGCCTTTTCGAAAGTGGAACTTTTCTTGACTTCGACAAACACAACCCCGTCGCCATCCCGGGCAATCAGATCGATTTCACCACCGGCACCCCGCCACCGGCGATGCACAATTGCAAAACCCCGACGCTCGTAATCCGAGGCGACCCGAAGCTCGGCCGACTGACCCGCATGATAGGAAACCGAGCCCTGAATTGCACGTTGCCCCATGTCACCCTTTTCCCATTTTCAGCGCTTTCTGGTAGATCGGACGCCGCGGCAGATCATACATTTCTG
This sequence comes from Ruegeria sp. YTSB088, assembly GCF_059609825.1. Lineage (NCBI taxonomy): Bacteria > Pseudomonadati > Pseudomonadota > Alphaproteobacteria > Rhodobacterales > Roseobacteraceae > Ruegeria > Ruegeria sp. YTSB088. The sequence continues at coordinate 71,696 of NZ_JBXWMM010000007.1, forward strand.
ACACAAGATCCGCTGCATCCCGAACCGAGTGGGTTTCCAAAGCTCGCTTCAAGGCCTCTTCTACGTCGGATTCGTTAACGCTTTGCGAATGGCTGCGATCCACCAGCAGAACTATTTCACCCTTAACTGGTTTTTCCTGAATTTCAGTTGCCAGATCAGCTAGGCTTCCACGACGGATTTCTTCAAACTTTTTTGTCAGTTCACGACACAACGCCGCCTGACGGTCTGCCCCCAAACACTCGGCAAGATCCACAAGGCTGGCTGATACGCGTTTCGGAGATTCATAAAAAACCAAGGTGCCTGGAACAGTCTTCAATGCCTCAATCCGGGCCCGACGTGCACCGGATGCATTTGGTAGAAATCCCGCAAAAAAGAATGCATCTGTTGGCAGGCCCGCCAATGTCAACGCGGTTACCGCGGCCGATGCACCGGGCGCACAGGTCACCATATGCCCGGCTTCTGCCGCTTGCTTGCCCAGATCATATCCCGGATCAGCGATCAGCGGCATACCCGCCTCGGATGCGTAGGCGACCGATTGCCCCTGCGCCAGGGCATCCATAAGCCTGCCACGCGCACCTGCACCGCTGTAATCATGGTAGGCTTGTATACGCCGACCCTCCAGGGGGATGCCGTGAATCTCCATCAACCGGCGCAAACTCCGGGTGTCCTCTGCCGCTATCACATCGGCCGAGGCCAGAACATCCAGCGCCCTGAGCGTAATATCGCGCGCGGCTCCGATCGGAGTGGCAACAAAATACAGGCCCGCAGCCAATCTGATCTTTTGGAAATTCAAAGCTGGACCCTCACAGCGTGACGTTTATTATCGCGGCTCGACAGAACAGAAGCACTCACAGCCGCCGGATCAGGGAGTTTTCATTTAGATGTTTACCGTTTGCAAGCCCGTAAGCAAGCTGGCGAAAGCCGCCATTGCCCTGACGACCGCAGCGTTTCTGGCCGCTTGTGAGCCGGGTGGCGTTGGGGGTGGGCCCTCGATCAACACATCGAATCCTGTTCCGGTCGCTTTGCTGGTTCCCCGCTCTGGCGACGCAGCACTGGCGCAGAGCCTCGAGAACGCAGCCCGCCTGGCGATGTCCGATCTGCCCAACGTCAAAATCGACCTGCGTGTTTACGATACGGCGGGGAACCCAACCACGGCGACAGCCGTGGCCCAGCAGGCCGTTGCAGAAGGCGCCAAAATCATTGTCGGCCCCGTATACGCCCAGGCCGCGAATGCTGCAGGACTGGCGGTGCTGAACAATAACATCAATGTTCTTTCATTTTCGAACAACACCAGCATTGCGGGTGGCAACGTATTTGTTCTGGGACCGACCTTTGAAAACACGGCCAGCCGGCTGGTCAATTACGCGGGCCGGCAAGGCAAAACAAACATGGTTATCGTGCACAGCAATGATTCCGCGGGGCAAGTGGGGCAAACTGCAATCGCCAATGCGCTGGCAAACAGCCGAGTCAACAATGCCGGAACTGTCGGATATGACCGGTCGCAACAGGGCGTTATCAACTCGGTTCCCACGATCAAAGCCACCGTAGACTCGACCGGAGCGGACTCGATTTTCATGACGGCCACAACTGCGGGTGCTTTGCCACTTTTCTCGCAATTGCTGCCTGAGGCAGGCGTTTCTCCGGCGACAACTCAATTCATCGGCCTGACCCGTTGGGATATCCCCCCGCAGACGCTGGAACTGCCGGGTGTGCAGGGGGGGTGGTTTGCCCTGCCCGACCCATCCAAGGCACAAGCCTATCGTCAACGGTATAACGCGACGTATGGCGAAGCGCCTCACCCGATCAGCGGTCTGGCCTATGACGGCATAGCGGCGATTGGTGCCTTGGTCAGTCAGGGCAAGTCCGATGCCCTGACCGGTGCTGCCTTAACTCAGAATGCCGGTTTCCAGGGCGTTGGCGGCATCTTCCGCCTGCGTCCAAACGGCACCAACGAACGCGGCCTTGCCGTAGCGACGATTCAGAATAAACAGGTGGTTGTGATTGACCCTGCCCCGCAAAGCTTCTCTGGTGCCGGTTTCTGAGCGATCGGGCGTGACTATGGCGCCTGAAGGCGCTCTGATTTGCCCAGCCGAAAACATCTTTGACAGCGTCAGCGTCAATGATGCCTTGGCTATGGCCTTCGAGACCTGCTCTGACAACAGCGAAATGCGCTCTGAAACAGTGCGCATTCTGCGCGACGCTCAGAAAGCTGGTCGCAAAGCTATTGCCGATGCCTTCAGCGAGCATCCGTTTGACGCGCGCGCGCTGACCCGTTCTTATACCTTCCTGACGGACCAACTGGTCGGAACTGCAATGCTGGTCTCCAGCACACGCCTGCATCCGATTGCGACGCCAACTCAGGGTGAAAAGATCGCTGTTCTGGCCGTTGGAGGTTACGGGCGCGGTGAAATGGCACCGTCTTCCGATGTCGATCTGCTGTTTCTCACACCGTACAAAATTACGGCCTGGGCCGAGAGCGTTATCGAATCGATGCTGTATATCCTGTGGGATCTGCGGTTGAAGGTCGGGCATTCGTCACGCACGATCAAAGACTGCCTCCGGCTGGGGACCGAGGATTTCACAATCCGTACGGCAATGCTGGAGCAACGCTATCTGGCGGGTGACAAGGCGCTGGCCGACGAGCTTGAGCGGCGGCTGAAAACCGACCTGTTCAAGGGAACCGAACGGGAATTCATCGAAGCCAAGCTGAATGAACGAGATGAGCGGCACCTGAAACAAGGGGAACGATACAAGGTCGAACCCAACGTGAAAGAAGGCAAAGGGGGGTTGCGCGACCTCCAATCCCTCTACTGGATTGCAAAGTACATCTACGGCGTTCAGGACGTGGCCGAGCTTGTGCCTTTGGGTCTGTTCACCCCGGAAGAATTCAATACCTTCGTTCAGGCCGAAGAGTTCCTTTGGGCTGTTCGTTCGCATTTGCATCTGGTGACAGGCCGCGCCACCGAACAGCTGACCTTTGACATGCAGGTCGAGGTCGCGGCGCGCATGGGCTATGAGGATCGCGCCGGTCGCCGTGCGGTCGAAGTATTCATGCAACGCTATTTTCGCGAAGCCACACGTGTGGGCGAGTTGACACGGATTTTTCTGACAAAGCTTGAGGCGCTGCACGTGAAAGGCGCGCCATTGCTGGAGCGCATTTTCCGCAAACGCCGGCGGGTCAAAGCCGGATACAAGGTTGTTCACGGCCGTTTGGACGTAGCAGACCCTGACAAATTTCTGTCCGACAAAGTGAACCTTCTGCGCTTGTTCGAAGAAGGTTTGCGAACAGCAATGCTGATCCATCCGGATGCCATGCGTCTGGTGGCGGCAAATCTGCATCTGATCGACGACGAAATGCGCAACGACAAAGAGGCGCGGCGCATCTTTCTGGACTTGATGCTGAAACACGGCAATCCAGAACGCGCTTTGCGGCGGATGAACGAACTGGGTGTACTCTCCGCTTTCCTGCCCGAGTTCGAGCCCATCGTGGCAATGATGCAGTTCAACATGTACCACAGCTATACGGTGGACGAGCATACCATCCAGTGCATCGTGAATCTGGCCCAGATAGAACGCGGAGAGTTGATTGAATCCCTGCCTCTTGCTTCGTCGATTCTGGAAGGCGGGGTCAATCGTAAGGTTCTGTATGTCGCCCTTTTGCTGCATGATATCGCCAAAGGACGACCCGAAGATCACTCGATCCTTGGGGCACAGATCGCGCGCAAGGTCGCGCCACGATTGGGTCTGAACAAAGCGGATACGGAGACGGTGGAATGGCTGGTGCGCTATCACCTGCTCATGTCCGACATGGCACAGAAACGCGACATTTCGGACCCCCGCACAGTGCGTGATTTTGCCAAAGCAGTCCAAACAGTCAAACGACTGGACCTGTTGACCGTTCTGACCGTGTGCGACATTCGCGGTGTAGGGCCGAATACCTGGAACAATTGGAAAGCCACGCTGCTGCGTGCCCTTCACGCTGAAACCAAGCGCGCGCTGGAAACCGGGATGGAGGACCTCAACCGCGCCAATCGCGGGGCCGAGGCAAAAAAAGCCCTGCGCACCGAACTGGCAGCCTGGTCCAAGGCCGACCTCAAATCCGAGACAGGACGTCACTACGACCCGTATTGGCAGGGTCTCAATCTGGCTACACATGTCGAGTTTGCGAACATGCTGCGCGCGCTGGAACAAAGCGGCGACCCCGGCGCGATGGAGATCCGCCTTCAGCCGGACGAGGATCGCGACGCAACGCGAGCCTGTTTCGCGATGGGCGATCACCCCGGTATTTTTGCGCGCATCGCCGGCGCGCTGGCCCTAGTCGGCGCGAATGTTGTGGATGCTCGCAGCTATACCACCAAAGACGGCTACGTCACCGATGCCTTCTGGATTCAGGACGCAGAGGGACACCCGTTTGAAGCCTCGCGCCTGCCACGTCTAACGCAGATGATTCACAAGACACTGCGCGGCGAAGTGGTCGCAAAAGAGGCGTTGAAATCACGCGACAAGATCAAGAAACGCGAGCGTGCCTTCAACGTCCCGACGCATATCACCTTCGACAACGACGGTTCTGAAATATACACGATCATCGAAGTGGACACCCGCGACCGGCCGGGCCTGCTGTTTGATCTGACCCGGACCCTCGCCGCCGCGAATGTTTATATCGCCAATGCGGTGATCGCGACCTATGGCGAACAGGTGGTCGATACGTTTTACGTCAAGGATATGTTCGGGTTGAAGTACCATTCGGAAAGCAAGCAACGTGGGCTTGAGGCCAAGCTGCGCAAGGCAATCACCGAAGGCGCAGAGCGTGCGGTGTCATGAAGCAAATACGCTTGGTCTCGGGCCTGTTCACGGTCGGCTTCTGGACGCTGGCCAGTCGAATACTGGGGTTCCTGCGGGAAATACTGCTGACCGCCTTCATCGGTCCCGGGCCGGTGATGGATGCTTTTGTCGCGGCCTTTCGCCTGCCGAACATGTTTCGCCGCTTTTTTGCCGAAGGTGCGTTTAACGCAGCCTTTGTGCCCATGTTCTCGAAACGGCTGGAAGCTGATGAGAATCCTCAAGGCTTTGCACAGGATGCGTTCAACCTTTTGGGCCTGGCTGTTCTGGCACTGGTCGGGCTGGCCATGGTCTTCATGCCCGGCCTGGTGTGGCTGACAGCCGAAGGGTTTTATGGTGATGAACGGTTCGATCTGGCCGTGGACTACGGCTATGTCGTGTTCCCATATATCCTTTTCATGTCCTTGGCGGCCCTGTTCTCGGGCGTATTGAACGCAACCGGCAGGTTCGCCGCAGCCGCAGCAGCACCTGTCTTGCTGAACATTTTTGCCTGCACCGCGCTGATCGCCGGGGCCATGTCCGGCGGCGAGGTGATACGATGGCTGATCTCGGTCATTCCGGTTGCTGGTGTCGCGCAGTTGGCACTGGTCTGGGTAGCGACCGAGCGTGCCGGTATCCGCATACGCCCCGGCCTGCCCCACCTGACGCCCGAGATGCGCAGAATGGTCCGCATCGCGGTTCCGGCCGCTCTGGCCATGGGGGTTACTCAGGTCAATCTGGTAGTCGGGCAATTGGTGGCGTCCAAAACTGAAAAAGCCGTGAGTTGGCTGTTTGCCGCGGATCGCCTGTACCAACTGCCTTTGGGCGTCGTCGGAATCGCCATTGGCATTGTCCTGCTGCCCGACCTGTCCCGCCGCCTGCGCGCCGACGACAAGGAAGGCGCCCGCAACGCGTTTTCCCGCGCCGGGGAATTCATGCTGCTGTTGACACTGCCCTCGACCGTGGCGTTCCTGATCATCCCGAACCCGCTGGTTTCGGTACTTTTCGAACGGGGACAGTTCAGCCCCGAGGATACCGCTGCGACAGCGCTGGCGGTCGCGATCTATGGCATCGGTCTGCCTGCATTCATGCTGCAAAAATTGCTGCAACCGCTTTTCTTCGCGCGTGAAGATACGCGTTCTCCGTTCCGCTACGCAATGGTTGCAATGGTGGTGAACGCGGCACTGGCGTTTGGCCTGTTTCCGCTGGTGGGCTGGATCGCCCCTGCGATTGCTGCGTCAACTGCCGGCTGGGCAATGGTGGTTCTGCTGGCGCTCGGCGCACGCCGCATGGGCGAGGAAGCGCGTTTCGATGACCGGTTCAGGAATCGTGCGGGCCGGATCGTTCTGGCCTCGGTCGGGATGGGAGTGGTCTTGTTCGCAGCGACCCACTTTTATGGTTGGACGCTGGACATTCCCGGCTGGCGCTATCTTGCGCTTTTGATCCTGATCGTGGTCGCCGCCGTCTCGTATCTCTGTCTTGGTCATGTCTTGGGCGCATTCAAACTGTCAGAATTCAAACGCGCCCTGCGCCGGTCCTGATTAATCGCGGCGGATGCGCCCGACGATCCGGGCCCAGGCTCCGGGTGCCACCAAAAAAGACATGCCAAAGCCCGTGACAAACCCGCCCAGATCGGCAACCCATTCAGCGTTGCCGCCGAAGATCAGACCAAACAGGAACTGAATGCCCATAAGGACGGCGATCAGCTGAAACGCCTTCGCCTGATTTGCCCCTACAAGCGACAATTTGCGCCACAACAACCACGTAAATGCTCCGATCAGCCCGTAAACAGGTGGGAACCCTCCGATCAGGGGATAGCGTGGATCAAGGAGAACGGCATAGGTCAACGCACCGCCAATCCCCGAGACGACGAAGATCAGCAGCATGGGAAAGCCCCCGAATACCTCTCCGACCATCTTGCCCATCGCCAACACAAAGACACAGACAAAAATCGCCTGCGTGAAATTGGCTGAAACAAAGGGATAGGTCACGAACCGGATCAAATGGTCGAACGGCCAACGCCCGTTCAGTACCATCCAGTCGAAAATATCCGCCGAGAAGGAATAGTGCTGTATCGCGTCCAGGCGCCAGCCGACTGCCGCTGGCCCCCCGACCAGCCCCCGCGCGCCCAGCGTGAAGACAAGCTCAATGCCGATGATGAACAGAACCAGCGCCACCACGACCGGTGGAAGGGGGTTCACAGGCGGTGTGTAATGTGCACTGCTCATTGGGCTGGCCTTTCGCGGCTGTTGACGTCCCTTTGCCTCATGGGTAAGCGACGGAGGCTGATTTTTCCAGACAGGAGTTCCCTTTGATGACCGAGACCCAGTTCACGCCGCGCGTGTTTTCCGGCGCACAGCCTTCGGGCAACCTGCACCTCGGCAATTATCTCGGTGCGCTTCGGAACTGGGTGAGAATGCAAAGCGATGAATTTGAAACCATCTATTGCATGGTCGATCTTCATGCAATCACAGTCTGGCAAGACCCAACCGAGTTGCAGCATGCAACGCGGGAGCTTTGTGCCGGTTACATCGCTTCTGGTCTAAACCCTGAAAAATCGATTTTGTTCAATCAAAGCCAGGTGCCGGAACACGCGCAACTGGCTTGGATATTCAACTGTGTTGCGCGTATGGGTTGGATGCAGCGCATGACCCAGTGGAAGGACAAGGCCGGCAAGAACCAGCAGAACGCTTCGCTTGGCTTGTTTGCCTACCCTGCCCTAATGGCAGCCGACATTCTGATCTATCATGCAACCCATGTGCCGGTCGGTGAAGACCAGAAACAGCATCTTGAGCTGACCCGGGACATCGCCATCAAATTCAACAACGATTTCGGCGTCGATTTCTTCCCTATCACCGAGCCGGTGATAGAAGGTGCGGCCACCCGCGTCATGAGCCTGCGGGACGGGTCCAAGAAGATGTCGAAATCCGATCCATCGGATATGAGCCGGATCAACCTGACTGATGACGCCGAAGCGATTGCCAAGAAAATTCGCAAAGCCAAGACCGACCCCGATGCCCTGCCGTCAGAAATCGAAGGGCTGGAGGGCCGCCCAGAAGCGCGTAACCTGGTCAATATCTACGCGGCCCTGAACGATCAAAACATCGAGCAGGTTCTGGCCGATGTTGGCGGCAAGCAGTTCGGTGACTTCAAACCGATGCTGGCCGATCTGGCAGTGGCGAAACTGGCCCCGATCTCGACCGAAATGTCACGTCTGATGGGGGATCAGGCCGAGATTGACCGGATTCTGGCCCGTGGAGCTGAGCGCGCCCGCGAGATCGCGGCTCCGATCCTGCAAAAGACCTACGAAATCGTAGGCATGGTCGGACCTGCATCACGCTGATTGCACTGGACCTTCGCCTGACGCCCTCCTAGGGTTTGCCTGAATCAAAGGAGGGCGTCATGGCAACCGGCACGAACATCCGGACCTATTTTCAAGGCCAATGGCATGAGGGGGATGCACCCATCATGCGCGCGGCGGATCATGGCGCCTGGCTGGGATCTTCTGTCTTTGACGGCGCGCGGTATTTTGACGGGGTCTCTCCCGATCTGGCGGCCCATTGCGCACGGGTGAACCGGTCTGCCGAAGCCTTAATGCTGACGCCGACAATGACGACCGAGCAGATGGTCGATTTGGTGCGCGAAGGGTTGCGGGCTTACACCCCGGATGCAGCCGTTTACATCCGCCCGATGTATTGGGGGATCGACGGCGACAGCACGGCCATAGTCCCGCAGGAAAACAGCACCGGTTTTGCAATCTGCCTGGAAGAAATCCCAATGGCGCCCGAAACCGCGTCGGCCACTCTGTCAACAACGCGCTTCCGCCGCCCGGTTCTGGAAAGCGCGGTCGTAAACGCCAAGGCAGGGTGCCTGTACCCCAACAACGCCCGCATGCTGCAAGAGGCGCGCTCGAAAGGTTTTTCCAACGCATTGGTAGCTGATGCGATGGGACATGTGGCCGAAACGGCAACGGCCAACATCTTTATGGTAAAGGATGGCGAAATCTTTACACCGATCCCGAACGGAACCTTCCTGGCTGGCATTACGCGAGCACGGCATATCAAAAACCTGCGCGAAGATGGTGTGACGGTCCACGAAACGGTTCTGAGCTTCGAGGATTTTCATGAAGCCGACGAGGTCTTCATGTCCGGCAACATGAGTAAGGTCACACCGGTAACCGCCTTGGAGGACACGCAATTTCAGGTCGGCCCTATTGCCCGCCGTGCCCGCGCCCTCTATTGGGATTGGGCTGCAAGCGAACGCTAGCATAGCGCTTATGACGTGTCCGAGTTGCCAGCACGCGATCGCTCGGGCATGATCCCTTAAAATTGAAGAGGATACCCATGCGTAAGTTCCTAGTTGTTCTGGATGACAGCCGCGAATGCCTGAACGCAATGCGGTTTGCCGCGATGCGAGCTGCCCATACCGGTGGTGGTGTAACAGTCCTTTCTGTCATCCCGCCTGACGAGTTCAACCATTGGATCGGCGTGGCTGAAACCATGCGTGAAGAAGCCCGCGAACGTATCCACGCGCATTTCGAGGTGTTTGCCAAATGGATGCGGGACAAACAGAATGTGGAACCCGAACTGGCCATTCGCGAAGGTGATCCCGTTACGCAGATCATCGAGCATGTTCAATCCGATCCTGAGATTGGTGTTCTTGTCCTTGGAGCGGGTACCGACAAGAAGGGCCCCGGCCCGTTGGTAACTCAACTGACAAAGAATTCAGGCAGCCTGCCGATTCCGATCACGATTGTTCCAGGTGATCTGAGCAAAGAGAAACTGGAAGAAATCACCTGAGGGGCGGCAATGGCGAAGACAGTACAGTTCTGGTTCGAATTCGCCTCGACCTATTCCTACCTCAGCGCAATGCGGATCGAAGCGGCCGCAGAAGAAATGGGCGTTGCCGTAGAATGGCACCCTTTCTTACTGGGTCCGATTTTCGCGGATCAGGGTTGGCGCACCTCACCTTTCAACTTGTATCCGGCCAAGGGGCGGTACATGTGGCGCGATATGGAACGTCTGTGTGAAGCGCGGGGACTGCCTTTTTCAAAGCCTGATCCGTTTCCGCAGAATTCGCTCAAGGCAGCGCGTCTGGTTCTGGCCATTGAAGATCACAAGGAACGGGCGGCGTTTGTTCGGGCTGTCTACAGCGCCGAATTCGGCGCCAGGCAGGATATCTCAGAGGACAGCGTTCTGACCTCCTGTCTCAGCGAGGCAGCGTTGTGCAGCAGCGTGATGAACCGCGCAGGGGACACGGACATAAAAGAGGCCCTGTTCGAACAATCTGCCCGTGCCAAGGTGCTTGGCCTGTTTGGTGCACCAAGTTTTCTGGCCGGGGGGGAGTTGTTCTGGGGCGATGACCGTCTGGATGACGCACTTGAATACGCCTCGACAATTTAGAATCGTTCCAAATCTTGACTTCCAGTACGCCTGCGCGCATATCAGAAGCACATCAGACGGAGCGCCCTCATGTTCATCCAGACCGAATCCACCCCCAATCCGGCCACGTTGAAATTCCTGCCCGGCCAAACGGTGCTGGAAGCTGGAACAGCGGATTTCCCAACTGCGGAAGCGGGCGAAAAATCCCCGCTGGCCAAGCGCATATTTGCAGTCAACGGTGTGACCGGCGTGTTCTTTGGCAATGATTTTGTCACCGTTACCAAAACGGACGACGTTCAGTGGGATCACATCAAACCGGCCATTCTTGGTGCGGTGATGGAGCATTATCAATCCGGCCAACCCGTTATGGGCGCAGATGCCGCCGGAGCATCGGGCCATGCCGAGCACTCTGGCGAAGACGCTGAAATCGTAAACCAGATCAAGGATTTGCTGGACAGTCGCGTACGCCCTGCGGTGGCTCAGGATGGGGGAGACATCACGTTCCACGGTTTTGATCGCGGCGTGGTCTATCTGCACATGCAGGGGGCCTGCGCAGGCTGCCCGTCGTCGACATTGACCCTGAAGATGGGTATCGAAAACCTTCTGCGTCATTACATTCCGGAAGTGACCGAGGTTCGCCCTGTTGCCGTCTAACCCGACGATTCTGGCATTTGACACATCGGCCGCGCATTGCGCGGCCGCTTTGTTGCGCGATGGCAAGATCGTGACGTCCCGTGCCGAAGCAATGTCTCGCGGCCAGGCCGAGCGATTGATTCCGCTGTTGGAAGACGTTCTGGCAGAAACCGGATGTGATTGGGCTGGTCTGGACGCAATCGGCGTTGGGATAGGGCCCGGTAATTTCACCGGCATCCGCATTTCGGTCTCGGCCGCGCGGGGTCTTGCGCTTGGGCTTGAAATCCCTGCGGTCGGGGTTTCCGGTTTTGATGCCCTGCGTGAGCTGGCGGAAGAAGGGCAGATACCGGCGATCCCTGCCCCGCGCGACCAGGTTTATGTGAAAATGCCCCGTGCCGATCCTTGTCTCTTGCCCAGGGCCGAAGCAGAACTTGGCGGGCCGTTGTTTTCCTGCTCTGACCCAGCCTTGCAGGCACAAGCCATCGCCCTTCTGGCCGCGCAGCGCTGGGACAGTGTCAGTTCGCCTCCGGCACCTTTGTACGTGAGGTCTGCGGACGCGGCCCCTTCCCGCGATACACCCCCTGTACTGCTGGACAAATGACACCGCACGAGATGGCAACGATTCACGCCGCTGCGTTCTCACAATCGCGCGGCTGGACAGAAGGTGAATTCACCGCTCTTCTCGAAAACCGCTTTACTCATTCCATCGGAGATTCCCGGTGTTTTGCCCTGTTTCAGGTGATTGCGGGCGAAGCCGAGTTGCTGACTATTGCGACCCATCCCTCGTTTCAAAGGCAGGGCCTGGCACTTCGACTCATGCACGAATGGCATGATCAGGCGATCGATTTTCAGGCGACACGTGCCTTTCTGGATGTTGCAACCGACAACATTGCCGCCATTTCCCTGTACAGTCGATGCGGATATCGGCAGTGCGGGTTGCGCAAGGAGTATTATGCGCGAGAAAAGGGCCAAAAAGTTGATGCACTTGTAATGGAATGCTGCCTGCCCCAACGGCAATCTCCCGTTTTTTAGACCATTTGGTCAGAATTCAGTTGACCATGGTGGTTGCAAACCCCCTTAATACCCGCCATCACAACAGTTATGCTCGCTAAAAGTGGGTGAACGGGGCTAATCTGACCCTGTGCCAACAAAATAAACTGGGAGACTGAAATGACCCTGATGAAATCCTTGATGGGTGCTGCCGCTGCGGTCGCAATGTCAGCTGGAGCGGCTCTGGCCGAGCCGGCGGTAATCTTTGACCTGGGTGGCAAGTTCGACAAGTCCTTCAACGAAGCCGCCTATAACGGCGCGCAGCGCTGGGCCAACGAAACCGGCGGCAAGTATCTGGAAATCGAAATTCAGGCAGAACCGCAGCGCGAACAGGCTCTGCGCCGTTTTGCGGAATCCGGCGCAAATCCGATCATCACCATGGGGTTCGGAATCGCTGACGCCCTGGCCGCTGTTGCAAGTGATTACCCTGACACCAAATTCGTCGCTGTTGACGTGACTTGGCTGGACACACCAAACATCCGCCAGATTGGCTTTGCCGAGCACGAAGGATCTTACCTGGTCGGCATGATGGCTGCCATGGCGTCGAAAACCGGCACCGTTGGTTTCATCGGAGGCATGGACATCCCGTTGATTCGCCATTTCGGCTGCGGCTATGCTCAGGGCGCAAAGGCTGTGAACCCGGACATCAACGTTGTCGCCAACATGACTGGCACGACTCCTGCTGCCTGGAACGATCCGGTAAAAGGCTCAGAACTTACAAAAGCACAGATCAGCCAGGGCGCTGATGTGATTTACGCCGCGGCCGGCGGAACCGGCGTTGGCGTTCTGCAGACTGCGGCTGACGAAGGCATCCTGTCGATTGGTGTGGACAGCAACCAGAATCACCTGCATCCCGGCAAAGTGCTGACTTCGATGCTGAAGCGTGTGGACGTTGCTGTTTATGAAGCGATGAAGGCGGGTGATGGTGTCGAAACCGGTGTATTCATCATGGGTCTGGCTGAAGACGGTGTTGGCGTTGCCATGGACGAAAACAACAAGGAACTTGTTTCAGTTCGCATGAGCGACGCTGTCGACGAAGCCCGCAAGGGTATCATCAACGGCGATATCAATGTTGTAAGCTACTACGAGAACGACAGCTGCCCGGCACTGCAGTTCTGATTACCTGCGGGGCGGGAGGACGCCTTCCGCCTCGCCACCCACTTCGCCATCCGAGCGGACAGCCGGATGGGTTTCTCGGCAGTTGAGGGCAAGACATGACCGTCCCAGCCATTGAGCTCAAAGGGATATCCAAAGCCTTTGGGCCAGTTCAGGCCAACAAAGACATCTCGATCAGTGTTGCACCCGGTACGATCCATGGGATTATCGGTGAAAACGGCGCAGGCAAATCCACGTTGATGAGCATCCTCTTCGGCTTTTACAAAGCCGACAAAGGTGAGATTTGGATCAATGGCACCAAGACCGACATCCCTGACAGCCAGGCGGCCATTGCCTCGGGCATCGGGATGGTGTTCCAGCATTTCAAACTGGTGGAAAACTTCACCGTCCTGGAAAACATCGTTCTGGGTGCCGAGGATGGCGGGCTGCTGGCCCCGTCACTGGCAAAAGCCCGCAAAGAGCTGAAAGAGCTCGAGGAAGAATACGAACTGTTCGTCGATCCCGACAAGCGCATCGACGAGATCGGCGTGGGGATGCAGCAGCGGGTCGAGATCCTGAAGGCGCTGTACCGCAAGGCCGAAATACTGATTCTGGACGAACCGACCGGCGTGTTGACCCCAGCCGAAGCCGATCAGTTGTTCCGCATCCTCGATCGACTGAGGTCCGAAGGCAAAACGGTCATCGTGATCACCCACAAACTGCGCGAAATCATGGAAAACACCGACACGGTGTCGGTTATGCGGCGCGGGCAAATGACGGCGACTGTCAAAACATCCGAGACCAGTCCCGAGGAGCTGGCAGAACTGATGGTCGGCCGCAAGGTCCTGCTACAAGTCGACAAGGTACCTGCGACGCCCGGCAAACCCATCCTCGAGATCGAAAATCTCAGCGTTTTCGATTCGGCCGGCGTTGAACGGGTCAAGAGTATCGACCTGACCGTACGCGCAGGTGAGATCGTCGGCATCGCCGGCGTGGCCGGCAATGGTCAATCCGAACTGCTGGAAGTTCTTGGCGGAATGCGTCCGGGACAGGGCACGATCAAACTGAACGGCGAGCCGCTGGCACTGAGTGGTGCAGGATCAGATGGTCAGGCCCGTCGCGCGCAACACATCGCCCACGTGCCCGAAGACCGGCAGCGGGAAGGCCTAATCATGGATTTCCACGCATGGGAAAACGTGGCCTTCGGGTATCACCGCGACCCGGCCTATAAACGCGGTATCTTTATGGACAACGCGGCGTTGCGTGCCGATACCGAAGCCAAGATCGAGAAATTCGACGTCCGTCCACCCAATCCATGGTTGGCAGCCAAGAGTTTCTCGGGCGGCAACCAGCAGAAAATCGTTGTTGCACGCGAGATTGAACGCAACCCTGACCTGCTGCTGGTCGGCCAACCCACGCGTGGCGTGGACATCGGTGCCATCGAGTTCATTCACAAACAGATTGTTGCGCTGCGCGATCAGGGCAAGGCTATCCTGCTAGTATCGGTCGAACTGGAAGAAATCTTCTCGCTCTCGGACCGGATCGCGGTGATGTTTGACGGACATATCATGGGAGAACGCCTGCCCCATGAAACAGATGAAAAAGAGCTGGGCCTGCTGATGGCCGGTGTTGCGGGAGAGGCCGCGTAACATGGAAAAAATGCCTAAATGGGCGGATGTCATTCTGATCCCGCTGATCAGTTTGATACTGGCCGCAATCCTTTCGGCGCTGGTCATTCTCGCCATCGGCGAAAACCCTGTCGAAGCGGTCAAACTGATGGTCACTGGTGCGCTGGGATCGACCTATGGCTGGGGCTATACGCTCTATTATGCAACGAACTTCATGTTTACCGGTCTGGCAGTGGCGGTCGCCTTCCACGCCCGTATGTTCAACATCGGGGGCGAAGGTCAGGCGATGCTGGGCGGGCTGGGCGTGGCCATGGTCTGTCTGTATGTCGATTGGCCGCATTGGAGCATTGCCTTGCTTGCAGCCTGCGCAGCGTCGATGCTGTTCGGCGCGCTATGGGCGGCAATTCCAGCCTATCTTCAGGCAAAGCGTGGCAGCCACATCGTGATCACCACGATCATGTTCAACTTCATCGCCGCTGCTTTCCTGAATTACATGCTGGTCAATGTCATGCGCCCCCAAGGGTCGCAGGATCCGGCCACCGCGCGGTTCTCTGAAAGCGTGCATCTGCCGTCTTTCCAGGAGATGTTCTCAACCGCAGAGAACGTTGTTTTCCGAGGTGCACCGGCGAATATAACCTTCTTCATCGCGTTGCTTGCCTGCGTCGTTGTCTGGGCACTGATCTGGCGCACGCGTCTGGGTTATGAAATCCGGGCTTACGGCCATTCCGAGACCGGCGCGGTTTATGCCGGTATTTCACCTGTGCGTATCACGATTGTTGCGATGCTGATTTCCGGCGGGCTGGCGGGGCTTATGGCCATCAACAATGTCATGGGCGAAGCTGAGCGACTGGTAATGAACTCGACCGAGGGCGCGGGTTTCATTGGCATCGCCGTGGCGCTGATGGGGCGGTCACATCCGTTCGGTGTGTTTCTGGCCGCGCTCTTGTTCGGGTTTCTGTATCAGGGTGGCGCCGAGCTGGCGCTGTGGGCTTCGATCCCGCGGGAACTGATCGTGGTTATTCAGGCACTGGTCATCCTGTTCACCGGTGCATTGGATAACATGGTGCGAATGCCGCTTGAAAAACTGTTTCTTGGTATGCGGAAGAGGGCTGAGTGATGGAAATCTTCGTTACCCTCATTCAGGTTCTGGATTCGACCATTCGCCTGTCTACGCCGCTGCTGCTTGCCTGTCTGGCCGGTCTTTTTTCGGAGCGAGCCGGTATCTTCGACATCGGCCTTGAAGGCAAGATGTTGATGGCAGCGTTCTTTTCTGCTGCCATCGCTGCTGTCACAGGGTCGGTTTGGCTGGGCCTGCTGGCTGGTATCGCGTCCTCGTTGTTGCTGTCGGGTCTGCATGGGCTGGCATCGATCACCTTCCGGGGCAACCAACTGATATCGGGTGTGGCCATTAACTTTCTTGCCTCGGGTCTGACTGTTCTGGTCGCCCAAAGCTGGTTTCAGCAGGGTGGGCGGACACCATCGCTGTTTGGCGGTGGGCGGTTCGAACCGATCAACTTCCCCTTCGCCGAGTCCCTCAGCGATGTGCCGATTGTCGGCCCCATCTACTCCGAATTGCTCTCGGGCCACTCGATCCTGGTTTATGTCGCGTTCCTGATGGTTCCAGGCACTTGGTGGATTCTATATCGCACCCGGTTCGGTCTGCGCCTGCGGGCCGTAGGTGAAAACCCTGCGGCGGTGGACACTGCTGGTGTCTCAGTGGTCGGCCTGCGGTTCGCTGCTGTCGCCATCTGTGGCGTGCTGTGCGGTATTGCAGGCGCCTATCTGGCCACAGCCTTGCAGGCCGGGTTTGTCAAAGAAATGACCGCCGGTCGTGGCTTTATCGCATTGGCTGCCCTGATCTTTGCCAAGTGGCGCCCGTGGCATGCCATGTGGGCCTGCTTGCTGTTTGGTCTGTTGCAAGCGGTCGCGCTGCGGTTCCAGAACATCGACCTGGGTGGTATTGTGATTCCCGTGCAGGTGATGGACGCCCTGCCCTACATCCTGACGGTGGTGATTCTGGCCGGTTTTGTCGGCAAAGCCATTCCACCTCGGGCGGGTGGAGAACCCTACGTAAAAGAACGCTGATAAGGCCAGTTGTGAACTGAGTTTCAGTCCTGTTCGCTGCAGAGCGGCATGCAGAGTTGATTTTGCATGCCGCAACCGTTCTAAGAGGGTATGCACGTATACCTTCCCATAGCAGAAGTTTCTGTCAGCCCATTCCTGCTTTTGGGGATCGGCGGGGCTGTCGGCATTCTGTCCGGCATGTTCGGGGTCGGAGGTGGATTTTTGATCACTCCGTTGCTGTTCATTATCGGCATACCCCCTGCGGTTGCTGTGGCAACATCAGCCAATCAGGTTGTTGCCTCGTCTATTTCGGGTTTGTTGGCGCATCTCAGACGCAAGACAGTGGACCTTAAAATGGGAAGCGTTCTGCTGGCCGGAGGGTTGTTTGGTGCGGCTCTTGGGATGGTTGTTTTCAATTTCCTCAAGCATCTCGGACAGGTCGATCTGGCGGTACAGCTTTGCTATGTCGTGTTTTTGGGGGCCATCGGGACCCTGATGTTCATCGAAAGCCTGGCGGCGATCCGAAAGGTCAGCCAGTCAGGCAATGAACCTGCCCCCAAGCGACGCCAGCGAACCTGGGTTCATGCCCTCCCGTTCAAGACGCGGTTCCCGGCATCGGGCCTTTACATCTCGGTCATACCCCCGGCGCTGGTCGGATTTGGCGTTGGTGTTCTGTCGGCGATCATGGGAGTCGGCGGTGGGTTCATCATCGTGCCCGCAATGATCTATGTCCTTGGTATCCCGACAAAAGTGGTAATTGGGACATCCCTGTTCCAGATTATTTTCGTCGCCGGGTTCACAACGATGATACATGCGTCGACCAACTACAGTGTCGACGTGGTCCTCGCCCTGTTCCTGTTGCTCGGCGGTGTTCTGGGTGCGCAATTCGGGACTCAGATCGGCGCACGCCTGAAAGCCGAACAGTTGCGTATTCTATTAGCGCTTCTTGTTATGGGCGTTGCGGGGAAGATCGGGTTTGACCTTCTGTTACCGCCGGGAGAGATCTTTTCTCTGGCAGAACCCGGGGGGGTATGATGTGTTTGACCCGCAGCACACGACAATAACCACACTTGAATTCGCAACCATTAACAGGCAAGCCACGCGCATACGCAAAGTGACGGTATCATGTATATTTACCTGCCCATAGCCGAAGTCTCGGTGAACGCATTTCTACTCCTTGGTCTGGGCGGCATGGTCGGCATCCTATCCGGAATGTTCGGTGTCGGTGGCGGCTTTTTGATGACCCCGCTGCTTTTCTTCATCGGCATTCCCCCGGCAGTGGCTGTTGCAACTGAGGCCAATCAGATTGTCGCATCGTCCTTTTCCGGTGTTCTGGCGCATTTTCGACGAAAAACCGTGGACTTCAAAATGGGAACGGTGCTGCTGACCGGCGGTTTGATCGGGGCCGCTTTGGGTGTGGTTGTTTTCAACTACCTCAAAAGCCTGGGTCAGGTCGATCTGCTGGTGACGCTTTGTTACGTTGTTTTTCTCGGCGTCATTGGCAGCCTGATGTTCATCGAAAGCCTCAGGGCGCTGCGCAAAGCCAAGAAGGGCGGCGCGGCCCCAGCCAAACGCCGACAGCGTGGCTGGGTTCACGCCATGCCCTTCAAAATGCGTTTCCGCACTTCAGGCCTGTATATCTCGGTCATTCCACCGGCTTTGGTTGGTCTGTGCGTTGGGGTTTTGTCCGCGATCATGGGTGTCGGCGGTGGCTTCATCATGGTCCCTGCCATGATCTATTTACTCGGTATGCCGACCAAGGTTGTTGTCGGCACGTCGCTGTTTCAGATCATCTTTGTGACAGCCTTCACCACAATGTTGCACGCCACCACCAACTATACGGTTGATGTTGTTCTGGCGGTCTTGTTGCTGGTAGGCGGCGTCATTGGCGCCCAGATCGGAACCGTGATCGGAGCGCGGATGCCGGCGGAACAATTGCGCGTGTTGCTGGCTGCGCTGGTTCTGGTCGTATGCGGCAAGCTGGCACTTGATCTGCTTCTTGAACCCGCCGAGCTCTACTCGCTTGGCAATGGCGGAGGGCACTGAGGATGCTGCGTTCATTAACTGCCGCCCTATGCTTGTTCTGCACGCCCGCTTTGGCAGCGGAAGAGCAGGTTGTCCTTGGTCTCAGCCAGGACCGGGTTGCCATCACCGCTACATTCGACGGATCGGAACTTCTGATTTTTGGGGCCATCAAACGGGAAACCCCAATCCCTTCCGGCCCACCAGTTGAAGTCATCGTCGCAGTTGCGGGTCCGTCCGAACCTGTCACCGTGCGACGCAAGGAACGCAAACTTGGGATTTGGGTGAACACCGACAGCGTTCTGGTCGACCTTGCACCCAGCTTTTATGCTGTTGCGACCAGCGGGCCCTTCGACGAAATCCTGTCCGACACCGAGGACCTGCGCTACCGGATTTCCATCGAACGCGCGATCCGCTCAGTCGGTGCCGCGATGCACATCCGGGGCGCACAGGACTTTGCAGATGCCGTGATTAGGATTCGTGAGAACGAACACCTTTATTCCATCCGCGAAGAGACCGTGGCAGTGGATGAACAGACCTTGTTCCGTACTTCAATCGACATGCCTGCAGACCTGACGGAAGGCGATTATGCCGCCCGGATATTCCTGACCCGGGGCGGAGAGGTCGTCTCGCAATATGAAGCGATCATTGATGTCCGGAAAGTTGGCTTGGAGCGTTTTTTGTACAATATGTCCCGCCAACAGCCCGTTTGGTACGGCCTGATGTCGCTGGTCATAGCGATTGCGGCAGGCTGGGGAGCCTCAACAGCCTTCCGGCTGTTGCGTGAAAAATAACGGTCAACCTCGGCCGATATAGGGCATGGTCGTGGCCATGACGGTCATGAATTGCACGTTGGCCTCGGGCGGCAGGCTTGCCATATGCAGGACCGAGCGCGCGGCGTCTTCCACAGCCATCGTCGGGTCTGGTGTCTCGCCAGCGGCTTGCGCAGCATCCACAAGGCCTTGCACCATCTGCGTGCGCACGTTTCCGATGTCGATCTGCCCGCAGGCAATTCCAAAGGGTCGCCCATCCAGCGAAAGGCTGCGCGTCAGCCCTGTAATGGCGTTCTTTGTGGCCGAATAGTGCACCGAATTCGGGCGTGGAACATGCGCGGCTATAGAGCCGTTGTTTATGATCCGCCCGCCTTGCGGGTTTTGGTAGCGCATGAATCTGAAGGCTTCGCGAGCGCACAAGAACATGCCGTTCAGGTTCACGTTGACGCTTTGGTACCAATCGTCCAAAGCGATCTCGTCAATCGTGCCGCCCGGTGCAAATATCCCGGCGTTGTTGAACAGAACATCCAGCCGCCCCGTGCGGTCCACGAAGGACCGGAAAGCCCGTTCGACCGCATCCGGGTCGGTCACATCCGCAGGCAGAACAACAACCGCCTGATGCTCCTTTGCCAGAGTTTCCAGCTTTTCCTTGCCGCGGGCCAAAAGCCCAACCGTCCACCCTTCGGACAAGAACAGCCGGGCTGTTGCAAGGCCAATACCGGAACTGGCACCCGTTACGATGATGGATTTCATGTCTCTTCCACTTCCAATGTCAGCGAAGCGGCCGGGATCGCCCGCAAATCGTCCACACGCAGGGGGTGCGTAGGTTTTGACAGGCGATTGCGCACCACCCAGATCAAACGTTCCTGCGCGCGCGTGATCGCGACATATGCCAAACGTTTCCACAATGGCTGACCGGCCTCGGTCCGGCCCATGCGAGCGGCGGCATAGAGATCCGGAGCGAACACCTGAACCGTATCCCATTGGGACCCTTGCGCCTTGTGGATCGTAACGGCCGCCCCGTGCAAAAAGGTCGCCCCCATGCGGGCAGCGTAGGGAATAAAAGGCTCTTCCTCGTCGGGTTTTTCGATCTGAACGATCGAGGCGGCACTGACCTGAGGGTCTTCGGCCCCAATCACATGCAGGCGTGAAAAACCCGGTTTCCGACCGGGCCCGAGATATACGACCTGAGCCCCCTTGATCAGCCCGCGCGCCTCAAGATCCAGCCGTTTCTTGCGATGTTTCATGGGCAACTCAATCCCATCACAAATGAGCGGTTCACCGGCCAGCAGTTCCGTATCCGGCGCACCGTGAACTTGCCTGAAAGCCTGTATCAATCGAATGCGAGTGGCGTTGCGCCAGACAAGAACCGGGCTTCGAGCCATCAAATCCACTTCAACCCGCTGGCCCCAGACAACCCGGTCATCCCGACGAGCGGATTCTTCTATCAGTCGTTCGAATCCCTCGAAGCCCATTGCCGGATCGGCCAGCGCATGCGCAAGATCCAGAATTGGATTGTCCGCATCCTGGCGGTGCACCCGCTGGAGTGCCAGCTTCCTGGGCTCGGGCAAAGCCTCGAACACCATGCTACCGGACTGATTAACCGGAGCCAGCTGAGCCGGATCCCCAAACAACAGAAGGGTCGGGAAAATCTCCTTGAGATCGTCGAACTGACGGTCATCCAGCATCGACGCCTCATCGACCAACCCGATATCCAGCGGCTCATCACGGCGCTTCCACCCTGTGATGAAATCCGATCCTCGCAATCCAGCGGCGGCCAACGCCCCGGGGATCGATTTGTTGTTTTGATAAAAAGCAGCCGCACGATCCAAGGCTTCATCTGTCAAACCTTCGATATTGGGGCGTTCGTCATTGCCGGCCAACCATTCGGCAATACGCTCGTATTCCGGATCATAGACCGGCGTGTACAATATGCGGTGAATCGTGGTCGCAGGCACGCCGCGCAATCGCAGAACGCTTGCAGCCTTGTTCGTCGGTGCCAGGATGGCAAGGCTGCGCTTGTCTTTCGATTTGCGGCTTTCATAATCGCCGGACACGATCTGAACACCCGTCTCTGCCAGTGCCTTGTACAGCTCGGCCAACAGCAGCGTTTTGCCCGAACCTGCTTTGCCGATTACGGCCATCACACCGGATTTTCCTGTGCCCGGCAGTTTCAGAAGGGCATCATCTTCCAGATCAACACCTGCCGATCGCAGCATCTCGGCGATGCTGTCAAACGCGGCGGCCTGATCTTCAGAGAAAGTCACATTCGGCAAAGACATGGCGCGACCCTACAGGGCCGCGCCAGCCATCACCAGATGTGGATTTGCGTTTTCCGGCACTTAAGCGGACAGGGCGAACCGGTGCTGTTTCCTGGGGCCAAATGCGGTCCTGAACCACATCCGCGACAGGTCGCGCGGGATGCCCGCACGCTCGGCCACTCGGTTGCAGTCGCCCGCTGAATAGGGCCACAAGCCGACCGAAATCTGATCGCGCCCGCTGCCCTGGGTTCCCAGAACCTCGGGCGACGACCCGATCAGGCGATAGATTCTGATCATGCGGGCATCGAATACGCCAGCAATATGAGTCAGGCCGAAGCCTTCCATCATTTCGCCTCCGCTCAGCATGATGGCGCCGGCAGTATGCGGGCTGGTTGTTCGCGACAGGCAGAACCGGGTCACCTCCCAGATCAGAGGGCTGCAAATCGGCTTGCCGCCATTCAGATGGCCAAAAACCTCATTGATCATGACCCGACCTGTTGTGGGCAATACCCGCATCGACCCTCCGTGGCTGCCATCCGGCTCTTCCCAGATGACATAAAGCGGATTGAGATCATCGTATTCGTCCCGCTCTTCCCCTTTCTCGTTTACGTGGACATCCCACCCCAACCGGGTCTTGAACTGATCCGCGCGATCTTTGAACATCCCCTCTGCCAGAATCGGAAATCTGTGTAACTCATCGGCATATAGATAACGCAACATGACTTGTTCCCCTTGTCGTCCTGTGCAGGAACGAAGGGAGTACAGAGTCGTGGTTAATTTTGCGTTTGGAGGCCGTTCAGCCCTTAAACCACTATTAATCCTCGGCTTAGTGCCGTGGCGATTGCGTGGGTTGTGTTATGAGCGCCTAGTTTCGACCGTGCACTTTCAATGTAAACGCGTAACGTGTGTTCGGAAATCGTCAGGGAATGGGCCACTTGGGCCCGGCTGTACCCCAACGCCAAAAGTGTGATCGCGTCTATTTCCCTTGGTGACAAGCTGCGTGGGCAGTCCGGTTGCCTGTCTTTTTCAAACTCCAGCGCCTTGCGATTTATGTAATGTGCAACAAGAATCAAATCACGCCCGTAAGTCGAGATAAAGCTTTTCCAGGTTGGATCATCACAACTGTGGTTGACCGTAAACAGGGCGAACTGACCATTTGGACCCCGAATTGGGATGGAATACCCCTGATTGCCAACGCCATGGTTTTGCGCATCCAGAAGGAAGGATTTTGCCACTTTGCTGGACCAATCCAGCGACTTCCAGTCAACCGGGTGAAATCGCTGGAAACACCCCAAGATGACGGGGT
Organism: Ruegeria sp. YTSB088; assembly: GCF_059609825.1. Classification (NCBI taxonomy): domain Bacteria; kingdom Pseudomonadati; phylum Pseudomonadota; class Alphaproteobacteria; order Rhodobacterales; family Roseobacteraceae; genus Ruegeria; species Ruegeria sp. YTSB088. The sequence goes on from NZ_JBXWMM010000007.1 coordinate 94,727, forward strand.
CGATGCGGTGATAGTTTTTTTCTCTATAGCGCTCATCCCAGGCGTCTGAATAGGTGGTGTAGCCGTATTGATCTCCGGCACCGTCAACCCAGTGATACGTCAGGTGCTCGACCTTCAATGCGTCCCGCAGACGCTCAGCTACTGCGCTGAGTTCTTCAAGCGTGTTGGTGTTTTCCAAATCCTGCAGGATTTGACTCAAATCGACCTTTGTTGCCATCCGCGGGCGCCCGTGCCTCGTTCTTAAAGGACGCAATCTCGGCCGCCGCGATCAGTCTTGTGTCATCAAGCTGCTCTGCAAGCGCGCTCAACCCATTCGCAACGGCGAAAGCATTGAGGTCCGACAATACGTCCAATATCCACTCATTTTGCGCCATCAGGGTCTCTCTGAAACAGTTAACGAAGGGTTAACACAACCATAACATGTATGATCTTTTTTGGCCTATTCACCGGTTTCTACTCCCCAAAAATAGCGATGGAAAAAAACACAAGCATTAGAAAGTTCATCAAAGGGCTCAATAACGCGAAACACCCGCGAACCGAAAAGGCGATTCACGGGTGCTTTTTGTCTACAACCCTTACGGGCGATCACCCTGCGTCCAGGACTTCCTCGAGAGTGCGCAGACCGGTGCGGGGAGCCTGCACGAGAACGGACATGTTGCCCGGCTTGTGCTCGTTCCGAAGCATTTTCATGTGCGCCTCCGGCAGGTCGTTCCATGCGAACACCTCGGACATGCAGGGGTCCAGACGACGTTCTACCATCAGCTTGTTCGCAGCTGCCGCCTGTTTCAGGTGGGCAAAGTGTGAGCCCTGCAAACGCTTCTGGTGCATCCACATGTAGCGTACGTCAAACGTGCAGTTGAAACCCGAGGTGCCGGCGCAAATCACGACCATACCGCCTTTTTTGACCACGAAGGTCGACACAGGGAAAGTGCTTTCGCCTGGGTGCTCGAACACCATATCAACATTGTTGCCCTTGCCGGTTATGTCCCAGATCGCCTTGCCGAACTTGCGGGCCTCTTTGAACCACTCGGCGTATTCCGGCGTATTGACTGTGGGCAGCTGACCCCAGCAGTTGAAGTCCCGTCGGTTCAGAACACCCTTGGCCCCCAGACCCATAACAAAATCACGTTTGCTTTCGTCCGAGATCACTCCGATCGCATTCGCGCCTGCGGTATTGATCAACTGAATCGCGTAAGAGCCCAAGCCACCCGACGCACCCCAGACCAGGACGTTCTGACCCGGTTTCAGATCGTGCGGCTCGTGGCCAAACAGCATCCGGTACGCGGTTGCCAGCGTCAGGGTGTAGCACGCCGCTTCTTCCCATGTCAGATGCTTGGGGCGCGGCATAAGCTGCTGTGCCTGCACGCGGGTGAACTGGCTGAAAGAGCCATCAGGTGTTTCATAACCCCAAATCCGCTGGCTGGGCGAATACATCGGATCGCCGCCGTTGCATTCCTCGTCGTCGCCATCGTCCTGGTTGCAGTGGATCACTACCTCATCGCCGACTTTCCAGCGCTTTACCTTGTCACCAACGGCCCAAACGATGCCCGACGCATCCGAACCGGCAATGTGGTAAGGTGCCTTGTGACCATCAAACGGGCTGATCGGCTGCCCCAGAGCAGCCCAGACGCCGTTATAATTGACCCCAGCGGCCATAACCAGAACCAGCACTTCGGTGCTGTCCAAGGCCGGAACATCGACAACTTCCTGCTGCATGGCCGTGTTCGGCTCGCCATGACGTTCCTTACGGATGGCCCAAGCATACATTTGCTTTGGGACATATCCCATGGGTGGGATTTCACCCATTTCATACAAATCTTTTTCGGGTGCCTCGTACGACGCGATACCACTTTCGGTGTCCAAAGCCATGCTGGCCTCCTCTTTTCAGTACCTTTGCCGCGACGCAGAATCGCGCGCTTCACAGAATGAAATATTGGCCGCTGCGAAATATTGCAACTGTTTTTGGCTTCACTTTGAAATTTTATGACCCAGCGAGTGCAGAAAGTTATTTCGCGAATGCAGAAATATCGCTCCCCGAACCAGCCGGAACGGATGCTGCATAATAGTCTAGAAGATCGCTTCGCTGACCTGATACCGTCAGCATGTTCCCCTGTCGGCTCAGAATCCGGCGTTCAACCAATTGATCCAAAGCAATTGATATGGCCTGCGAATTATCCTCTGTCTGCGGGTCATCGCGTTCCATCATCTGTTGGATACGTGACAGCACGTCTTCTTCGGGCATTGGCCCGTTGTCGCGCACCAGCAAACAGGCCGCTGGTGCCGGCACCAGCGGAATAGCATGCTGGATACGCTGCATCAGCGCCCGAGCCAAATCAGTCATCATGTCGTCGCTGCCCTCAGCCCGGAAGTCCTTCAGAGAGATCGGCCTCCCGTACCGGACGGACGCCAGACCGAACCGCTTGTATCGGCCGATCAAACGACGCCAGAACTGTTTCAATACCCAGCGCGTGATGACGCCGATCCGCGCGCGAAATCGCCGTTCTGTGCCAAGCGCCGCCCGGGTCAGGATAGTGTCTTCCAACACACGGTCGTAATTCAGTGCCACCGGAACAAACACTACATCACGTCCCTGTGGCGCTGCTCCATCCATAATATATTTGAGCAGCCCAAGCTTTGGGCGGGCAATGGCCCCGGTCAGGCTCAGCCCGCCTTCTGGAAACATGGCTTGGGTCACGCCGGCCTCGGTTGCGTGGCGCACATAAGTGGACAGAACCTGACGATAGAGCTCGTTGCCGGACTTACGCCGGATGAAGTAAGCCCCCATCGCCCGAATCAATCGGCTCAGCGGCCAGACCCGCGCCCACTCTCCTACTGCATAGGACAACGCAGAGTGATGGGCGGCAAGATACGTGACCAATACGTAATCCATGTTGCTCCGGTGGTTCATGACAAAGACAATGGTTGCTTCAGGGTCGATGGTCTTGACGGTTTCTTCGTCTTGATAGCTAAGCCGCACCTCGTAGAATGTGTTGCTCAGCAGCCGGGCCAGTCGAATCGCAAAGCTGAAATAGGCGAAGGCCGAAAAGGATGGCACGATCTCACGGGCATAGCGGCGCGCCTGCTCCGAGGCGACAGCCTCGGGCATACCAGTTTCGCGAGCATGTTGCTGAACCGCCTGACCGACCTGCGGATCATAAATCAATCGCTGAATCATGTCATGTCGACGCGCCAGCTTGAAGGGCTGGATCGGGCGTTGAAGGCGCTGGTTCAGGCGTGCCACCGCGCGCTCCAGCCTCCGGCGGAAAAACCAGCGGACAGACGGGAACAGGAAATGCGATGCGAAAGTGACCATGGCAAAGACCACGATCAGCACGAAAAGCCAAAGCGGAAGTTCCACGGTTTGCGTCATGGCTGCACATTGCCACCAATCTCACTGACCCACAATCTGAACAATTGCGACATGCCGCAACGCAGCGAATTGACATATCCCGAAAATTGCGCTTTAGAACCTCAAGACGTAATTTTATTGCCCACTGAAACGCGAGGCCCCGCAATGACGCAGACGCAGAAAGATCGCCCCTGGCTCATCCGAACCTACGCTGGTCATTCCACGGCCAAAGCCTCGAACGCGCTCTATCGGGGAAACCTTGCGAAAGGCCAAACCGGTCTCTCCGTTGCCTTCGATCTGCCGACACAAACAGGTTATGACAGCGACCACACATTGGCGCGCGGTGAAGTCGGCAAGGTGGGTGTACCAGTCTGCCATCTGGGTGACATGCGAGTTCTGTTCGACCAGATACCCTTGGAACAGATGAACACCTCAATGACCATCAATGCCACTGCCCCATGGCTTTTGGCGCTGTATATCGCCGTCGCGGAAGAGCAAGGCGCGGATGTGTCGAAACTGCAGGGCACAGTTCAAAACGACCTCATCAAGGAATACTTGAGCCGCGGCACTTATGTTTGCCCGCCAAAGCCGTCACTTAAGATGATCGCGGACGTGGCCGAGTATTGCTACACCAATGCTCCGAAATGGAACCCGATGAACGTGTGCTCGTATCACCTGCAAGAGGCGGGTGCGACGCCAGAGCAGGAACTGGCCTATGCGCTGGCCACGGCCATCGCCGTTCTGGACGAATTGCGCCCACGAGTACCTGCCGAGGATTTCCCCGCACTCTGCGGCCGCATTTCCTTTTTTGTGAATGCTGGTATCCGCTTTGTCACCGAAATGTGCAAAATGCGCGCGTTCGTTGATCTTTGGGATGAAATACTGCAACAGCGTTATGGCGTAGAGAATCCGAAATTCCGTCGATTCCGCTATGGCGTGCAGGTGAACTCTCTGGGGCTGACCGAGCAACAGCCGGAAAACAACGTCTACCGCATCCTGATCGAGATGTTGGCCGTAACCCTTTCGAAGAATGCGCGCGCCCGTGCGGTGCAGTTGCCCGCCTGGAACGAGGCGCTGGGTCTGCCGCGCCCATGGGACCAGCAGTGGTCGATGCGGATGCAGCAAATCCTAGCCTACGAAACCGATCTGCTGGAATACGATGACCTGTTCGATGGCAACCCCGCTGTTGATGCCAAGGTGCAAGAGCTGAAAGAAGGCGCGCGGGCCGAATTGGCCAATCTGGATTCGATGGGCGGCGCAGTCGCTTCGATCGAATACATGAAGTCCCGACTGGTGGATTCCAACGCTGAACGCCTGAACCGGATCGAGCGCAACGAAACCGTTGTTGTCGGTGTGAACAAATGGATCGAAGGCGAGGCATCGCCCCTGCAGACCGAAGACGGTGGCATCATGGTTGTTGATCCTGCTGTGGAACAAGAACAGATCGACCGCCTGAATACGTGGCGCACAGAGCGGGACGAAGCGGCCGTAGCGGCCACCCTGGCTGCGCTGCGCGAAGCAGCACGGACCGGGGCAAACATCATGGAACCCTCCATCGCCGCCGCAAAGGCAGGCGTGACAACGGGCGAATGGGCCGAAGAGATGCGAAAGGTATACGGAACCTATCGCGGCCCAACCGGCGTTTCGGGGTCCGTTTCGAACAAGACCGAAGGGCTGGACGACCTGCGTGCCGCCGTTGATGCCGTCAGCGACAAGCTGGGCCGCCGCCTGAAGTTCCTGGTAGGCAAACCCGGACTGGACGGCCATTCCAACGGTGCCGAACAGATCGCCTTCCGTGCCCGCGATTGCGGTATGGACATCAGCTATGATGGCATTCGCCTGACACCCGAAGAAATCGTTGCGGCCGCCCGCGAAGATGACGCGCATGTCATTGGATTGTCGATCCTGTCCGGTAGCCACCTGCCGCTGGTCAAAGACGTCATGGAACGTCTACGACAGGCGGGGTTGTCTCATATCCCAGTCGTAGTTGGTGGCATTATTCCGGACGAAGATGCCGAAAAACTGAAAACCATGGGTGTTGCCAAGGTCTACACCCCGAAAAACTTCGAACTCAATTCGATAATGGGCGATATTGTTACTCTGGCAGATCCTAAGAACCTCGCAGCAGAGTAATTAAGGTTAAAGGCACTTTTTCTCCTGTTTCAGTCCCTGAAATATTCGGGATGGAATAAGCTGATTTTTGGAATTACGGTGCGCGCTCATGTGCACCGTAATTATTATCTAATGGAGAAGACTGATGGGGATCAATCTTGAGCAAATGTCACGTAAAGACCTTTTGGCTCTGCGTGATGACGTTGAAAAAGCTTTGATAAAGGCAGAAAAGCGCGAACGTCAGGAAGCATTGAAAGCCGCAGAAAAGGCCGCGGCAGAATTTGGCTTCTCTTTGTCTGAACTGTCCGGAGAAGCACCGCGCAGTTTGAAGCCAACAAAAACAAAGGCAAAATACCGCAATCCGGAAAATCCCGATCAAACCTGGACCGGCCGCGGCCGCAAACCTCAATGGGTGCATGACGCGCTGACGGCAGGAGCAGATATTTCGGAATTGGAAATTTAATCTGAGTGTTTTGGAAAAATGACAATTCACATTGGCGCCGAAAAAGGCGAAATAGCTGAAACCGTTCTTTTGCCTGGTGATCCGTACCGGGCAAAATGGGCAGCCGAGACGTTTTTGGTCGATGTTAAACAGGTCAATAGCGTTCGAGGAATGCTTGGCTTTACAGGGAACTGGAAGGGAAATCCCGTAACAATACAGGGAAGTGGCATGGGAATGCCGTCTCTTTCAATTTACGTGAACGAGTTGATCCGCGATTACGATGCAAAAACCCTGATCCGCATTGGCTCGTGCGGGGGGATGCAGGACAGCGTCAAAATTCGTGATGTTATTCTGGCCATGACATCAACCACGCTGAGCACACCGTCGCGCGGCATCATGAAAGAGCTCAACTTTGCGCCCTGCGCCGATTGGGAGCTGCTGCAAGCTGCCGCCACAGCGGCTGCCGCCAAAGGGACGCCAACCCATGTTGGTGGAATTTACTCGTCAGATGTCTTTTATGACGAGCGTCCGGATCTCAACGAACAAATGGTGCGTCACGGCATTCTGGGGGTCGAGATGGAAGCAGCCGAACTGTATATTCTGGCCGCGCGTCATAAGTGCAGGGCGTTGGCTGTACTTACGATTTCGGATCACTTGTTGACCGGAGAGGCTCTGCCATCCTCAGAACGTGAAAGCAGCTTTGGCGATATGGTCGAGATCGCACTTCAGGCCGCATTCCCGAACAGCTGACAAAGCGCAGGTACCGAATATTGGTGCCTGCCAATCCTAACGCCCGTGCGAGCGATCATAACCGTTGCTCGCGGGGCTTCCCCACCCCTCCAAATCGCCTCTAGCCGGCGCAAAAACCTCGACCAGCAAGGGGTAGCACGCAGCTGTGTCCGAGGAATGCTCGGATGAACAATCCCCACCCGGACAGGCGCTGAGATTGCCCAGCAGATCAATCTCGGCAAAGAACTCCAGAAAATCTCCGGGACGTACGGGTGAGGCTTTCATGAAGTACTGACCAGTGTCGCGGGTGAAACCAGTGCACATGAAGACATTCAGAACGTCGTGCACCGCAGGCTCGGCTTCGATCAGCGGAATATTTAGGTGATCCGCAAGCGCGCGGGTCAGGTTGGAGTGGCAGCAATGGTGGTATTGCGTGCCGGACAAAAGGTTGCCCGTATACGGATCGCATCGCGTGCCGATGACGTCATGAACCGACCCCCCATAGGTATCGATCCCGTACCACTCCAGCGTATCCGCAATAATCGTGGCCATCGGGCGCAGATGAGGGAAACTGGACCACATCCGCTCTCCGGTGGTCAGATGCGTGCCATGCAGCGCCCGGGTTTTTCCGGAATAGAAGCGTTCCGACAAGTCGTTTAGGTTCCAGACGTTCAGATCGCCAACCTGCGGCCCCTCGACGGAAGTGATGCGAAAGAAATGGCCGGCAGGCACTTCAAAACAACGCGCATCACGTGGCGGCACCAGCACTTCGCCCGTTTTGCTTGCACGTTCGCGAAGGGACCTCATCCAGCGCACATCGGGTCGCGGCAATGCCTCGTTCGGGTAACAGATGACAGGGGCCACCGCGCGACGGGATTCGGCATCTTCGGGAGGATGGATAGTGTTTTCTGAAACGGTCATGCCGGGCAGAGTGGCGCATTATTCAGCCCGCGAAAAGCACTATCTTTCAGGGATCACGCGCCCTCAAACACCGCAAAGGTTGGTCCAGTGCAGTGATTTCGGCACCGCAGAAGCTGCACCGCCAGATGCCGTGTCTCTTGTCCTGCCGCCACCTACACTCACGTGTCAGCCCGGAATGGCGCGAGCGCCAGAGGAAATAGGCAAACACGCCGGCCACCAGAAGAAGCAGAAGAACAGGCATCCCTCTGCTTTGCCGATAAACCGTCAGTTTTCAAGTCTTGCCGCCCGTATCAGGCTGCGTTTGCGTATTCGAACAGCTCTGGTTCCTTGTCAGCCTTGGCAGGTTCGGGCGTGTAATAGGCCCATGCCTGTTCAAGCAGGTACAGCGCTTCTTGGGCGTCGGTTTTCTGTTTGAATGTGTCTTTGCTCATTGGAGTGATCCTGATTAAAGCTCATCACTCCTCCCTGCCCAAAAAAATATAGCAATGCAGCCGGGGCTGCATCGCCTAATTTTGCAAGATGGACATGCGAAAATCGCAAATCGCGCCCGTGATTAAACCGCGCGCTCAACCATCATCTTCTTAATCTCGGCAATCGCCTTGGCTGGATTCAGACCTTTCGGACAGGTCTTGGCACAGTTCATGATTGTGTGACAGCGGTAGAGCTTGAACGGATCTTCCAGCTCATCCAGACGTTCACCCGTCGCCTCATCCCGGCTGTCGATGATCCAGCGATAGGCGTGCAGCAAGGCTGCGGGGCCAAGGTAGCGATCGCCGTTCCACCAGTAGCTGGGGCATGAAGTCGAGCAGCTGGCGCACATCACACATTCATAAAGACCGTCCAGCTTCTTGCGGTCTTCGATGGACTGCTTCCATTCCTTCGCAGGGCGATTGGTCTTGGTTTCCAGCCATGGCATGATGGACGCATGCTGGGCATAGAAATGGGTCAGATCAGGGATCAGGTCCTTGACCACCGGCATGTGCGGCAGAGGGTAGATTTTCACGTCGCCCTTGATCTCATCCATGCCATAGATACAGGCCAGCGTGTTGATCCCATCGATATTCATCGCGCAGGATCCACAGATGCCTTCGCGGCAAGACCGGCGGAACGTCAAGGTCGGATCAATCTCGTTTTTGATCTTGATCAGCGCGTCCAGAACCATTGGACCGCACGTATCCATATCAACGAAATACGTATCGACACGCGGGTTCTGCCCGTCATCGGGGTTCCAACGATAGATCTGGAACTTGCGCACGTTCGTGGCGCCGTCCGGCTTTGGCCAGGTCTTGCCGGTGATAATCCGGGAATTCTTGGGCAGGGTCAGTTGAACCATGTCAATTCTCCATTCAGCACAAGGCCGCCTTTCAGCCTGTCCGGGCGCTGTCAGACGCCCCTCGGTTATAATGCCCCCAATGGGCGATGTTCACGTCGAAATCCGGAGAGAGCAAATCCGCAAGGTTTTGCGGATCGTCCTGATCGATATCAAAACGCAGAAAGCGTGGGTTGTCGTCAAAGAAAGCTTCGACCTCGGAATGGTGCACATCGTACATATGTGCCCAACCCCGTTTCACCTCATCGGCCGTTTGTCCATTGGCCTTGCAGCATCGCTCAAGGTACCTACCGCCGGAATGATTGGCACGGGATGCGATCCAGTCATCGCGATTGCGCGTGTTCAGCAAGAAAAAGGCGTCCGGGTAAGCCGCGTGCAGCTCTCGAAAGAACCTCGCGCCGTCCAGCATGAAACGCGAATTGACAAAGGCGATATCGGTGAAGGCCCGGATTGCCCCGAACCCATCCAGTGGCCTGCGTCCCATGGTAATGTTTGTAACCATTCGAAGGGCAAGATTTTTTCCCTGATCATCTTCCCAATGCACCGAAGGGATCCCACTGTTCTGAAACAGCTTGTGAAACGAGGTCGTCGCACATCGGTTCAAGCCGATCAGGATTATCTTGGGATCGCTTTGCCCGGATTGGAGCTTCTCGACTGTCATTGAGAGCACCAGCAAAACATACGCCGTCGTCCGCCTGGGATCTCAGCACTACATGCGCTTTTTTGAACGTCCTTCCGGCATTTGAAAGGACCAAAAGCGGTAGGCTTGGCTTCCCGGGTCGATATGGTGCTTGTGCCAGTCACTCGTTCATCTCCGCTCGAACACTTTGAACGCGGCAAAGCTGTTCTTTGAGGCATGAGCATGCCCTTTGACGGCAAACGGGTTTTCTTCTTCACAATAGAGTTGCCAGCCGGGCATGAAGTCTTCAATCCAGGCGGAATACGGGCGATGGCGAACATGTTGATTGGAAGGGTTCTGGTCAAAATCCGACGAATAGATACAGACAAAACGCTTTGCCAGTCCGAACAGCCGCCGCATGTAGTTTTCGAAAACGCTGTCTTCTGTCAGATGATAAATTACATCCAGCGAAAGAGATACGTCATGCGGCTCAACCTCAGAATCAGCGTTTTTGAACACCCAATTGGGCCGGGATCGAAAAACTTCATTGCAGCGCCGAACGCAAAGGTCAGAGACATCCAAACCGGTATATTTCGGGATATCAAACAATTGCGCCTGATTTCCGTCGCCCGACCCCAATTCCACAACCGATTCCAGGCCTTCCATCTCGACCATCGTGTTGATGAAATTCGCTTTGTAGACAGCAAGACGCCCGTAAGACCCCGCACCCGAGGTCTTGCCGCGCTCATATCGGCGTTGCCAATAATCAGTCGAAGAAAACTCAGCCATCTCGCCCCTATTCCTGACCAGACCTTAGAATGTCCGCGCCTTCGGCGCGATTTTCTGCAGGCTGATACCGCCTTGGTCTTCGGTCGTCAGTGGATCAACGATGACCGGACGGTAGCTGAGCTCAACCTTGTTGCCCTCAACCCGGCTGACCGTATGAACGCGCCAGTTTTCGTCATCACGCTCGCTGAAGTCCTCATGCGCATGGGCCCCTCGGGATTCCTTGCGGGCCTCGGCGCCGACGATGGTGGCAAGCGCGTTTGGCATCAGGTTGGCCAGTTCAAGGGTTTCCATCAGATCGCTGTTCCAGACCAATGAACGGTCTGTGACTTTCAGGTCGCCCATCTTTGCGGCAATCGCTGTCATCTTCTCGACGCCTTCGGCCATGGTCTTGGCGGTTCGGAACACGGCCGCGTCCGCCTGCATGGTCTTTTGCATCTCAAGCCGCAGATCAGCGGTTGGGATTGATCCGCTGGCGTTACGCACAGCATCAAAACGGTCAAACGCCTTGTCTACAGACGCTTGGTTCAGAACCGGGTTCGCGGATTCGGCGTCGACAACCTTGCCAGCCCGGATCGCTGCCGCCCGGCCAAAGACCACAAGGTCAATCAACGAGTTCGACCCCAGTCGGTTCGCCCCGTGGACCGAGGCACAGCCGGCTTCGCCAACGGCCATCAATCCAGGAACAATCGCCGTCGGGTTATCGGTGATCGGGTTCAGAACCTCACCCCAATAGTTCGTGGGGATACCGCCCATGTTGTAATGCACGGTGGGCAGAACCGGTATCGGTTCCTTGGTAACATCCACACCCGCAAAAATCTTGGCGCTTTCCGAGATGCCAGGCAGGCGTTCCGCCAGAGCCTCGGCAGGCAAGTGGCTGAGGTTCAGGTGAATGTGATCCCCTTCGGCCCCTACGCCCCGTCCCTCGCGGATTTCCAAGGTCATCGAGCGCGAAACGTAGTCGCGCGGTGCGAGATCCTTGTACTGGGGCGCATAGCGCTCCATGAACCGTTCACCTTCCGAGTTTGTCAGGTAACCGCCTTCGCCGCGCGCACCTTCGGTGATCAGGCAGCCTGACCCATAGATGCCGGTTGGGTGGAACTGAACGAACTCCATATCCTGCAAGGCCAGCCCTGCTCGGGCCACCATGCCACCACCATCGCCGGTGCAGGTGTGGGCCGAGGTCGCGCTGAAATAGGCACGGCCATAGCCGCCGGTCGCCAGAACCACCATCTTGGCGTTGAAGACATGCATGGTGCCGTCGTCCAGTTTCCAGCAGACGACCCCCTGACACTGGCCGTCCTCGGACATGATCAGGTCGATGGCGAAATATTCGATATAGAACTCGGCGTTATTCTTGAGCGACTGCCCGTACAGAGTATGCAAAATCGCGTGGCCTGTCCGGTCGGCGGCTGCACAAGTGCGCTGTACCGCAGGACCCTCTCCGAATTCAGTGGTGTGCCCACCGAAGGGGCGCTGATAAATCTTGCCCTCTTCCGTCCGGCTGAACGGAACGCCATAGTGCTCCAGCTCGTAGACTGCCTTGGGTGCCTCCCGCGCGAGATACTCCATCGCGTCGGTATCGCCCAACCAGTCCGAGCCCTTGACGGTGTCGTACATGTGCCACTGCCAATGGTCGGGGCCCATGTTTGACAGCGACGCGGCAATGCCACCCTGTGCGGCCACGGTATGGGAACGCGTCGGGAAAACTTTGGTTACGCAAGCCGTGCGCAGACCTTGTTCTGCCATACCCAATGTCGCCCGCAGACCGGCCCCACCGGCGCCGACAACGACCACGTCATATTCATGCGTTTCGTATTCGTATGCAGCCATTTCTTTCAGCTCCGGGAATTAAAGGGCAATGCGCGCGATGGCGAAGATGCCGGCCGCAGCCGCACCGTAGGACAGGCAGGTGACCAAGATGATCAGGACCTTTTCAAGCGTACCGTGAACATAGTCCTCAAGCATCACCTGCGCACCGTCTGCGAAGTGTTTGAAGCCAACCGCCAGCGTCAGTGCTGCCACGATGGCTGGGAAAGGCCGCGAGTAATATTCAAGTACCACATCGAACGGCTGGCCCAGAACCGGGCCAAACGTGAAGACAAACAATGGCACAAGTATCAGCAGAGCCACCGAGCTGACTTTCATCGCCCAGAAATGGGCTGTGCCTGATTTCGCCGAGCCAAGGCCAGCGGCGCGCTTACGGTCGGTCAGATAACGCATGTAAGGCCTCCAATCACGCGACGATGACAAGGGTCAGAAGGGTCAGAACGACCGATCCGATGACAACCGCCCAGCCCAGCTTTGTCGCTGTGGGAAGGTCCAGACCAACCGCATTGTCCCAGATCAGGTGCCGAACACCGGCCAGCGTGTGATACCAAAGACCCCAAACAGACAGTGCCATCACCAGATCCCCAAGCATCGAGGTTATTACGCCGTTTGCCACGGCGAAAGCCTCGGGCGAAGTCGCTGCGGCCAGAAACCACCAGACAATCAACAACGCGGCCAGTAGAAGCGCGTTGCCTGTGATGCGTGTCAGGATGGATGTGATCGACGTCAGCTGCGGACGATAGATCGACAGATGCGGCGAAAGTGGGCGGTTGCCCCGATTTACATCGGCCATGGCGGCTCCTTTTCGGTTGGCTACCGAACGTTTTACTGGTTTTTGCGACACTGTCACGTGCTGCGGGTGCCAAAACCACTAAATTCAGTGCAAATTGACGGATAATTCAGGTATGTGATCACACAAAATATTCTCGTGATCACATATTACATTCTGCTTCATCAATGTTAGCGATTTCAAGGCCAAAGCGATGTGATCACGAATCTCTCAGCCTGTCACTTAAGGCCAGCCGTTTGCTGCGTCACTTCGCGCAGCAGTTTTTTGCGAATTCTATCCGGGTAGTCGGCGAACCCGGAGGCCGAAACGACAAAAGCACCTTCGCCCACAATGACATTCTCAAAGAAATATGCCGTCAGATCCGGTTCACTCTCTTCGATCGCCAACGCATTTACGACAATGCCGCGGTTCCGCAGAGCGGCATGCACCTGCGTTGGTTCGACCCCTTCATTGGATACGCCGTCCCCCGACAGATCGATCAGACGTCGTTTGCAATCTGAAACGGCATCAAAAGCATCCAGAGTCGTGTGCAGCGCCTCACCTATCGCCGTCGAGAAATTCCGCCAGATGCGTGGATCTGCGGCAACCTGATCGGCAAAACGGTCCAGTGAAGAGAAACTGTCGATACGGGTCCAGGGGATCGTGACCTGCTGACGCGATGACCCGGTCCATTGCACCAGCATCAACTGCGCCTGACCACGAACCAAAGCCTCGGACACGACCGGGTCGCGCAGACCGGCGGCCAACCCGTCCATCTGTATGCGGTACTCGTTGCTGTCGACCGAGCCGGAAACGTCCACCGCCAGGGCCAATGCCAGATCGCAGGCCTGAGCCGACGGGGCCAGACAAATACTGGCTAATATCGCGCGCAGAAGATGCATGGTGCAAGCCTAGCACGGCTTGCACGCGAATGGTTCACATAACCGTCAGCTCTCCTATTGCGGCATGAGCGCCCAATAATCGAGGTCCAGAAGCACATCGGGCAAATACCGCCCCTCGTCAGTCTTCAACTCAAATGGAACACCGCCCTTGGTCGCCACCATGCGCAGACGGATCGCACCCACGCCGGGAACACCGGTTTCCGCTTTATCCAGTACTTCGGACCAGGCCTTGATCGTGTCGCCCGCGAAACAGGGGTTGGCATGCGCGCCACCATTCAGGCCAACAATCATCTGCGCGTTCGCAAGTCCATTGAACGACAAGGTCCGCGCCATCGAGATCACGTGCCCACCATAGATCAACCTGCCTTCCGGGCGGAACGTCAGGTCGAAATGCACCTTGGCGGTGTTCTGCCACAATCGCGTGGCCAGCATATGTTCGGCCTCTTCCAAGGTGACGCCGTCCACGTGGTCGATTTTCTCACCGATTTCATAATCGCCCCAACGATGCGCTTCACCGGCCAAAGCAAAGTCGTAATTCGAGAAATCGAGACCTTCGGGCACGATCAAGTCCTGAGGTGTCAATGCCTTCTTCAATTCGGGAACAACCGTTTCGGGCGCAGGCGCATTCACGTCTGCTTTGCGCACCATGACCCAACGGACATATTCGATGACCACTTCGTCCAATTGGTTCAATCCACGGGTACGGACCCAAACCACACCCGTTTTCCCGTTGGAGTTCTGCTTGAGCCCGATCACCTCGGACACGGATCGCAGAGTATCACCGGCATAGACAGGCTTCAGCCATCGGCCTTCGCCGTAGCCAAGGTTGGCAACCGCGTTCAGCGAGACATCCGGTACTGTCTTACCGAACACCAGATGAAACGCGGCCAGATCATCAAGCGGACTTTCCGGTAAACCACAATGCCGGGCAAATTCGTCCGAGGAATAAAGAGCGTGGCGTGCGGGATAAAGCGCGTGATACAAACCGCGTTCGCCCTCGGTCACTGTGCGTGGCACGGCGTGTTTCAGTACCTGCCCTACGGAATAATCCTCGAAAAATCGGCCCGGATTTGTTTTTACCATTACTGCTGTCCCAGTTTCATGTCGGGGGAATAATCGGGCGCGACCTCTTTGGTCACGGCCTGCGCACAGCGCATCTTGTTGGTGGACGGATCGAACGTATAGGACGGGTCGCCATACAACTTCCATCCCTTTGCCAGCGCATCCGACACCTTGTGACAGAAGGCTGACGTGTCCTCTTCGGTCAACAAACGATAGAGTTTCGCCATGGGGTCAGGTCCTCATGAGCCGAACGGAGACGGACCGACCAGGCCGTGGATATATCCGATAATCCCCAGCAGCACGATCGACGCCACAAAGAACATCGCATCCTTGCCGTAAGTCCCGGGTTCACCCGGCGCCCAGTCAGGTTCGGACTTGTTGATTACAATGACTTCGACCACAGCCCATGCCAGAAGACCGCCGAACAGGATGATCGAAGCCAGATCTCCGTTCACCAGCAAATGCGCAAAGGCCCACAGCTTGAACCCGCCGAGCATCGGATGGCGAAACTTGTTCAGCACCCGACCTTTGGTACCTGCAGGACTCATCATGTAGATCGCGATAAGAACCAACAGATTATTGACGTGAATCAGGAAGGTCGGCGGCGCCCAGACATAGATGAAGTCGGTCATACGATAGCCGAACACCATCAGCAGGATCGACGCGACCAGTGCCAGAGCAACTGCCCCTTTGCCCCCGTCGCCCATTGCGGCGCGGCGTTCGGGTGCCACACGTTTGAAGAGATGCGCTGCCCACCACAACGCGACGCCCAAGATCAGAAGAAAAAAGCCCATGCTGGCTTACCCCGCTTGCAAAGCTGATATTGCCTCTGCTTTTGCCAGAATTTCGCGGGCAGTTACAACGTGCAGATTTTCAACAATCTTGCCATCCACGACAGCAACACCCTGCCCTTGCGCTTCGGTCTCTTCAAATGCCGAGATTTGACGGCGGGCCAGGTCGATCTCATCATCCGATGGCGCAAAGGCTTTATTGGCCACATCGATCTGGGCCGGATGGATCAGCGTTTTGCCATCAAAGCCCATGTCTCGGCCTTGTGCACACTCATCGGCCAGACCCTCGGCATCCTTGAAAGCGTTGTACACGCCATCGACGATGATCAACCCCTCGGCTTTGGCAGCCAACAGGCACAGACCCAGCGAAGTCATCATCGGCAAGCGATCAGGACGGAAGCGGGTTTGCAGCTCTTTGGCCAGATCGTTCGTGCCCATCACGAACCCGGCCATCAGCGGATGCGCAGCGATTTCCGCCGCGTTGAGCATTCCGCGCGGTGTTTCCATCATGGCCCAGATCGGCAATTCTCCGGTGATCGCCGCCAATGCATCTACGTCGGTCGCCGAATTCACCTTGGGCAACAGAACAACGTCGGCATCCATGTCGCGCACCGCCTCGGCGTCGGCACGCCCCCATTCGGTGTCCAGCCCATTGATCCGGACGATCTTGACCCGTGCGCCATAGCCCCCATCGGACAGGGCGCCTTTCAGCGTTTCGCGCGCGTTTTCTTTTTCGTCCGCTGCAACTGCATCCTCCAGATCAAAGATGATCGCATCCACGGGCAGAGTGCGGGCCTTGTCCAGGGCTCTATCCTTCGAGCCAGGGATGTACAGAACTGAACGATAGGGACGCTGACGAGGATCCATGGACCACTCCCATTGAAATAAAGTTGCGCGGAATGGGGCATTTTTTGCAGTAAAGTTCAAGCATAAAATCGCCGCACTGCAGCAAGCCCGACGCAACGTGCGTTCCCTTAACTGGATTTCGTCCCTTGCCATCCACCCTGATCGGCAGATGGAACCGAAAAAGGGTACGGGATGCAAAAGACGGTGTTCAAGATGACAATGGGGCTTGGAATCATGGTTCTGGCCGCGCAGCACGTGCACGCTCAGGGTCAAAACTGTGCGCCTCGAGAAGATGTGCTGGAACGGTTGCACGAGGCCTATGGTGAAACGCGCAGAGGTTTGGGGTTGGCCCGGAAGGGCGCAGTAGTGGAGCTATTTGCCTCGAACAAAAGCGGCAGCTGGACCATCACGGTGACCATGCCCAACGGGATCACCTGCCTTGTGGCTTCGGGTCAGTCTTTTGAAGATGTCGCCGAGGCGCTGCCCCCCAATGCCTGATCAGGTAAACGAGTCCCAGATCAGCTTGCTGCCGGTAAGTGTCAGCAGCACATAGGCGAGCCCAAAAAACAGGCGTTCGGACAACATGAAATGTGCCCGGACGCCCAGCCATGCCCCCAAGATCGCAAAGGGTGTCAGCAACAAGTCCGCCCACAACGTCTGCCATGTGAACATGCCCAGATAAGCGTAGGGTACAAATTTCGCGATATTAATCACCCAGAAAACCAATACCGTGCTGGCCTGAAACTCGGTTTTGGTCAGCCGTTGAGACAAAAGATAGACAGCCGCCGGGGGGCCGCCGGCGTGGCTGACGAAGCTTGTGAAACCCGCGACCAGCCCGGCAAAAAGACCAGAAGACGGCGACAGTCGCCTGACAAACCCGCGCACCCAACCTTGCGATTGCGCCATGTGCCAAATCACGAATCCGACAGAGATGCCACCGATCAGCAGGCGCAGCAGGTCATCATCCGTTGCACGATAAAGCCACGCACCCATCGCCACGCCGGGTACCGCGCCTAGAATCAGCAGACGTGAATCCGGCCAACTCCACCGTCTCCAATACGGACCCAGTGTGGCCACGTCGATCACCATCAGAATCGGCAGCATCAAGGCCAAAGCCTGCCCGGGCGTCAGGATCAAGGCCAGAATCGACGAAGAGGCAAAGGCCACGCCAGAACCGAAACCACCCTTTGAGATACCGGCAAAGATCACTGCCGGGATCGCCACGGCAAAAAACATCAGGTTCAGTTCGAACATGTGACGGTCCCGGTTTTGGCTTGTCTCAAAGGCCGTTTAGCGCAATCAAAGCAGGGCCTGCAAACGGTATGCGGTTGTATGCCACGTCGCAGAACCCTTGCCTATTGACGTTTTAACGACTAGCACAGCCGCGATTTCAATACCGACCGGAGATATTCCAAATGGCCAGACCCAAGATTGCGCTGATCGGCGCGGGGAACATCGGCGGCACGCTTGCACATCTCGCAGCTGTCAAAGAACTGGGTGACGTTGTCCTGTTTGACATCGCAGACGGGCTGCCGCAGGGCAAGGCGCTCGACATCGCTGAATCCGGCCCTTCGGAAGGGTTCGACGCCTCGATGAAAGGCACCAGCGACTATGCCGATATCGCTGGTGCGGATGTGTGCATCGTGACCGCAGGCGTGGCCCGCAAGCCGGGCATGAGCCGCGATGATTTGCTGGGCATCAACCTGAAGGTCATGAAGTCGGTCGGTGAAGGCATCGCTGCCCACGCACCCGATGCGTTCGTGATCTGCATCACCAACCCGCTGGATGCCATGGTCTGGGCCCTGCGTGAATTCTCGGGCCTGCCGCACAACAAGGTTTGTGGCATGGCTGGGGTGCTTGACTCGGCCCGCTTTGCACATTTCCTGTCGGAAGAGTTCAACGTCTCGATGCGCGACGTCACCGCATTCGTGCTGGGCGGCCACGGCGACACCATGGTACCGTCGGTACGCTACTCGACGGTTGCCGGTATTCCGCTGCCTGATCTGGTCGAGATGGGCTGGACCACGCAAGAGAAACTGGACGCCATCGTGCAGCGCACCCGTGACGGCGGCGCTGAAATTGTTGGCCTGTTGAAGACCGGTTCTGCCTATTACGCGCCTGCCACGTCGGCGATCGAAATGGCAGAGGCCTATCTGAAAGACCAGAAACGCGTTCTGCCATGCGCCGCCTACTGCAACGGCGAGCTGGGCGTCGATGGCCTCTATGTCGGCGTTCCGACCGTCATCGGTGCTGGTGGTGTCGAGCGTATCGTTGACATCAAGCTGAACGAAGACGAGCAGGCAGGTTTCGACAACTCTGTGAACGCAGTGAAAGGTCTGATCGACGCTTGCAAGGGTATCGACAGCTCGCTGGCATAGTAGCCTACCCCTGTCGCCTGTGGATCTGGCGACAGGAGAGCCAGGACAGAATAGAGCCCTGCCCGAGATTGTGGCGGGGCTTTTTACATTGCCGACTTACATTGCCCGACCTAAACCCAACCTACCGGAACATGCCTAACCATCTAGCTACGGCCAGAAGCAGCCCCCCTAAAACGACTAACAGGACACACACCTCCCAGAAGGCGCTTGGGTTGCTTGCGCCAGGCACGCCGCCGACATTGATCCCAAGAACCGCCGCGACCAGACTTAGCGGAAGAAACACCGCACTCACGACCGACAGAACTAGCATCCGGCTGTTCATGCGTTCGGCGCGCTGATCCATCAATTGGTCATGAATGATCTGGACTCGTTCGCGAACCGCGGCAAGGTCCTCGCCGATCCGGTAGATGCGTTCCGATGCTTCGCGTAAACGTGACCGATCTTGCGCCTGGAGCCAGGGCAGGTCTTAGATTTCCAAGGTGGTCAGCGCATCGCGTTGGGGTACGAGGTAACCGCGCAGAACAATCGACGACCGACGGATCGCTGAAAGCTCTGTCCGCGAGATATCGGCATCCGGTTCCAAAAGGATTTCCTCAAGATCATCCACGCGCTCGTTTAGATCTGTGATCGCCGGCTCGGCCCGGTCGGCCAGCCGAAGCGCCATGCGCGCGACAAAATCACTGGGTGTTCTTGGGCCTTGCCCCCGTTCTATCGACGCCAGCAAATCGAAAACCGCGTCCAGTGGCCGACGCCAGACACCTATCACTTTGGCTTCCGTCAGCCACATCCGGACCGAAATCATATCTTCGGGTAGTTGATCCGGCAGCAGGTTTACGCCTCTCAGGTTCAGGATGACGCCGTCACCGTGTACGGTACACCGAGGCCGGGTTTCGTCAGCCATCAGCGCGTCAATCACAAATTCGTCCAACCCGCTGGCGCGCAGAAGCGATTGAGTGGCTGGCGCTTCCAGTCGCAGGTGCTGCCATGCGAACCCAACCCCGGTATCCGGCGGTGACCAAACCGGAAAACTGTCGTCGTTTACCGTCGTCGCCCGACCCGCACCATCAAAGACAAGCGTCAAGGCATCCGGAAGGCTGTGGCCTTGTGCATTCATCCTGTTGGACCCTTCTGGCTATCAATCTGCCGCACCTTGCGGCATCGGGAGACTATCCAACCAACTGACAACCGCCAAGCCCAAGCGACGCCCGAGACAGTCAGCGCCGCTGCGTTTTCCCGCGCTCGCATACGGTGTACGCTCCACAAGTGTGACCGATGTTGTTAGCGTAAGCAGTAAGCTGAGCCTCGAAGAATGAGTTTTTTTGCACAAATCCTCGGATTGTCGAATCAAGCGTCGCAGCGCACTGAATTTGTGATCACACGCGAAAAAACCGTGATCACAAAAGTTGAAAATCTTTGGCTAATCGCCCCAAGGAGTCAGAAAACCCTTTAAATCTGACGTTTAAACACCCCTATAACGTTTAAACGCAGTCAGACGGGACAGTTTCGATGAACATTCACGAATATCAGGCCAAAGCCCTCCTTCGCAGCTACGGAGCACCGGTGTCCGATGGTCGCGCAGTGTTGCGCGCCGAAGAAGCCAAAACCGCAGCAGGTGAGCTGGACGGCCCGCTTTGGGTTGTCAAAGCACAAATCCACGCGGGTGGTCGCGGCAAGGGTTCGTTCAAAGAGGCCGACGCCGGTGAAAAAGGCGGTGTTCGTCTGACCAAATCGGTTGAAGAAGCCGCTGAAGAAGCCAAAAAGATGCTGGGCCGTACGCTGGTCACTCATCAGACCGGTCCGGCGGGCAAGCAGGTCAACCGCATCTATATCGAAGCAGGCTCGGGCATCGAGCGTGAACTGTACCTGGCTCTGCTGGTGGATCGTCAGACCAGCCGCATTTCCTTCGTCTGTTCGACCGAGGGCGGCATGGACATCGAAGAAGTGGCCGCCGCGACGCCCGAGAAAATCCTGTCCTTCTCGGTCGATCCGGCCACCGGTTACATGCCCTATCACGGCCGCCGCATCGCCTTCTCGCTGGGTCTGGAAGGCGCGCAGGTCAAGCAATGCGTCAAACTGATGAGCCAGCTGTATGCCGCCTTCGTCGAGAAGGACATGGAGATGCTGGAGATCAACCCGCTGATCGTGTCCGACAAGGGCGACCTCAAAGTACTGGACGCCAAGGTCGGTTTTGACGGCAACGCGGTCTACCGCCACCCCGACATCGCCGAGTTGCGCGACACGACCGAGGAAGATCCCAAGGAACTGGAAGCCTCCAAGTACGACCTGAACTACATCGCACTGGATGGTGAGATCGGCTGCATGGTCAACGGCGCCGGTTTGGCGATGGCCACGATGGACATCATCAAGCTTTACGGGGCAGAGCCTGCCAACTTCCTCGACGTGGGTGGCGGCGCCACCAAAGAGAAAGTGACCGAGGCGTTCAAGATCATCACCTCGGACCCGCAGGTCAAAGGCATTCTGGTCAACATCTTCGGCGGCATCATGCGTTGCGACGTGATCGCCGAGGGCGTTGTCGCCGCAGTGAAAGAGGTCGGCCTGAAAGTGCCGCTGGTCGTCCGTCTGGAAGGCACGAATGTCGAGAAGGGCAAAGAGATCATCAACACCTCTGGCCTGGACGTGATCGCGGCAGACAACCTGAAAGACGGTGCTGAGAAGATCGTGAAGGCAGTTAAGGGGTAAGCTTGTTTGAGTGGGGCTGGCCTCGGGCCCGCCCCATCGCGGCAAATACCAAGCTGCAAATCACTGCCGCGCAAGGCCGAAAGAAGCAATCGATCTGATGACCATCCCCATCTTCCTCATAGGCCTCGAACGCGCCACAGGGCGGGCGCGCTTGATGGAGCAGGAGCTACAAAAGGCAGGCCTGTCGGCGACGCGCGTCAACGCTATTGACTGCGATGCCGCCACCCGTGAGGACTTTCTGCGCGAATGCCGGGCGGAAGGACCTTGGGGCTATTTCCATACCAAGGACATGGCTTGCACCCTCAGCCACGCCAAAGCGTGGGAGGCGGTGATTGCCTCGGGCGCGGAACAGGCCTTGATCCTTGAGGATGATGTTTTCCTGACACCGGAACTGGCAGACTGGCTGAACGATCCGTCCTGGTGGCCTGAGGATGCCGACATCGTTCGGTTCGAACGTTGGCGCAGCACGAAGCTTTACGTGGCACTTGGACGCAAGCGGTTGTCCCATTTGGGACGGGAACTGCGCCTGATGCGCTCGCGCCATCCCGGTGGTGCAGCTTATGCGCTGACACGCGAAGCGGCCCGGCACTTTCTGGCACAGAAACCCTTTGACATTACGCTGGATGGTTTGTTGTTCAACCCTTCCGCCTCGCCGGCGGCGCGTCAGATCAACATCTATCAGGTGATCCCGGCCATGGTCGAACAGGGCAACGAAGCGCCCGGCGAATACCAGATGGGTGCGCCACGCGCGCGTCCCAACGGCTGGCCCCTGATCCGGCAAAAAGTTAGGCGTGGCATCGCCGAAATCAGCAGCGGCCTTCGCACGACGGCCAACCTTGCCCTGGGACGTGCCACGCTCGAGAAGATTACCTATGCGCCGCAGGTTCTGCCGGCGACTGAACCCAATCAATCCAACACCGCCTAGAGAAAGGGACAAAATGGCAGTCCTCATCGACGAAAACACCAAAGTGATCTGTCAGGGCTTTACCGGCTCGCAGGGTACATTCCACAGCGAACAGGCCATTGCCTATGGCACCAAGATGGTCGGCGGCGTGACCCCCGGCAAAGGCGGGATGGAGCATCTGGGCCTGCCCGTGTTCAACTCGGTCCACGAAGCCAAGCACGTGACCGAAGCCAACGCCTCGGTGATCTATGTGCCGCCGCCCTTTGCGGCTGACTCGATCCTCGAAGCGATTGATGCCGAGATGGAAGTGATCGTCTGCATCACAGAAGGCATCCCGGTGCTGGACATGATGAAGGTCAAACGCGCACTGGAAGGCTCAAGCTCGCGCCTGATCGGCCCGAACTGCCCCGGTGTCATCACGCCGGATGCTTGCAAGATCGGCATCATGCCCGGCCACATCCACAAGCGCGGCTCGGTCGGTGTTGTGTCCCGTTCCGGCACACTGACTTATGAGGCCGTCAAGCAGACCACCGATGTGGGTCTGGGCCAGTCCACCTGCGTGGGCATCGGCGGTGACCCGATCAAAGGCACCGAGCATATCGATGTGCTGGAATGGTTCCTGGCCGATGACGAGACCGAGTCGATCATCATGATCGGTGAGATCGGTGGCTCGGCCGAGGAAGAAGCCGCGCAGTTCCTGGCGGACGAGGCCAAGAAAGGCCGCAAGAAACCGACTGCAGGGTTCATCGCTGGCCGCACAGCCCCTCCGGGCCGCCGCATGGGCCACGCAGGCGCGATTGTCGCTGGCGGCAAAGGCGGCGCCGAGGACAAGATCGAAGCTATGCGCAGTGCCGGTATCGTCGTGGCCGAAAGCCCGGCGCAACTGGGCGAGGCTGTGCTGGAAGCGATTGGGTAAGTCGTGATCCGAGGCCGTCAATCCTTAATAGGCTTAGTGGCTGCCCTATTGGCAGTCACATCCGCACCTGCTGGTGCGGAAAACTATGATCCGGCCTCAGACGCCATTAGCGCATGCCAGTCAGCAACCGATCTGGCCATACTGACAGATGCGCTTATTCAAGTTGGGTGGACGCCCAAGGTGCCTGCAAATCTTGATGACAGTGCAATCCGGTCTTATGCAGCCACCTATTTACCAAATCACTTCGG
Organism: Ruegeria sp. YTSB088; assembly: GCF_059609825.1. NCBI lineage: Bacteria > Pseudomonadati > Pseudomonadota > Alphaproteobacteria > Rhodobacterales > Roseobacteraceae > Ruegeria > Ruegeria sp. YTSB088. The sequence goes on from NZ_JBXWMM010000007.1 coordinate 118,361, forward strand.
CACTGGCGACTACTCAGACACGCGCATCGCAAGCACTTGGGAGTTAGCTCTCACCAATGCGACAGGTGCGCGCAATTTGAAGATAGTTGATGGTTCCGAAAAGAAGGACAGATGGTTTGTTCGTGACCAAACCGGAAGCGTTTTGCGTGTCGATAGCTACAAGAATGGAGAGTTCGAGCAAACCAACTGTGTTCTGGCGCTCAAAGAAGAAGACTCTCCAACTACTTTTGAAAAGTTACTAGTGGACTCGGACCGCGACCCCAAATCCCTTCCGCCAGTTCTTCATCTTCGGTCACAGTCTTCCGAAAATGATACGTTCAAAAGAAGCATGAACGGCGCGATCCTGAACATAGATCGAATGCAATCTGCCTCAGACCCAGAATTTGATGTATCGTCAGTTTTCACAACTGTAACCACAAAGCGACCGGAGAAGTCACGATGACCTTCTCGGACGCCATCCAAACCTGTTTCTCCAAGTTCTTCACCTTCTCGGGTCGTGCCTCGCGGTCTGAGTACTGGTTCTTTTTCCTGTTCATCCTGATCTGGAGCATCATCGCCGGGATCATTGACTGGCAGTTCTTCACTCAGGTCGCGATCACAGAAAGCGATGAGGTCAAATCCGTCACTGCCACTTCTTCGCAACCGGTGCAAAGTATCGTCAGCCTGATCGTTTTCTTCCCGCATCTGGCTGTCGCGTGGCGACGGATGCATGATACCGGGCGCAGCGGGCTTTATGCGTTGCTGCCAATCCTGCTGATCGTCGGGGCCGCTGCCGTTCTGATCTTTGGCATCGGCCTTGCGTCCAGCTTCCAGCATGGGGGCAGTTTGGACATTCTGTTCACCCGTGCCACTCTGCTGACTGTCATTCCGACACTGCTTGTTTTGTTTGTGTCGCCCCTTCTGGTGCTGTGGTGGCTAACCCGCCCCAGTCAACCAGGCACCAATCAATACGGTCCCAACCCACATGAGGTAGCCAAATGACCGAACACTCGCCCAATACTGCCTTTCACGCCTCGAGCTTCATGCAGGGGCACAACGCCGAATACCTGGAACAGCTTTATGCGCAGTACACCAAGAACCCCGGTGCGGTAGACGCTGCCTGGGTCGAGTTCTTCAAGGCCATGGGTGACGCCGCGCCTGATGTTCAGCGTGAGGCCGGAGGGCCTTCGTGGGCGCGCACGGACTGGCCACCCATGCCGGCCGATGATCTGACCGGTGCGTTGACCGGCGAATGGGCCGAGATTGACGCCAAGGCGGCGGGCAAGAAGATCAAGGACAAGGCTGCCGACAAAGGTGTTGAAGTCAGCGATGACCAGATCAAGCGCGCCGTGCTGGACAGCCTGCGCGCCCTGATGCTGATCCGGGCTTACCGGATCCGGGGCCATCTGGCCGCCAATCTGGACCCGCTGGGCATGCGCGCGGCCAGCAATCATCCGGAACTGGATCCCAAAACCTACGGCTTCACCGATGCGGACATGGACCGTCCGATCTTCATCGACAACGTGCTGGGGCTGCAGGTCGCCTCGATGCGGCAGATCGTCGAGATCGTGAAGCGGACCTATTGCGGCACTTTTGCGCTGCAATACATGCATATCTCAAACCCGGAAGAGGCCGCATGGCTGAAAGAGCGCATTGAGGGCTATGGCAAGGAAATCCAGTTCACCAAGGAAGGCCGCAAAGCCATTCTGAACAAGATGGTCGAGGCCGAAGGCTTTGAGAAATTCCTGCACGTCAAGTACATGGGCACCAAGCGCTTTGGTCTCGATGGCGGTGAGGCGCTTATTCCGGCGATGGAGCAGATCATCAAGCGGGGTGGCGCGCTGGGTCTCAGCGATATCGTCATCGGCATGCCGCACCGCGGTCGTCTGAATGTTCTAGCCAACGTGATGGGCAAGCCCTATCGCGCCATCTTCAACGAATTCCAGGGCGGCAGCTATAAGCCCGAAGACGTGGATGGCTCGGGTGATGTGAAGTACCATCTGGGTGCCTCAAGCGACCGCGAGTTTGACGGCAACAGCGTACACCTGTCGCTGACTGCAAACCCGTCGCACCTTGAGGCGGTGAACCCTGTGGTTCTGGGCAAGGTCCGCGCCAAGCAGGATCAATTGGGCGACACTGATCGCACCAGGGTCATGGCCATTTTGCTGCATGGGGATGCGGCCTTTGCCGGTCAGGGCGTCGTAGCCGAAGGCTTTGGCCTGAGCGGTCTTCGCGGGCATCGCACCGGCGGGACAATGCACATCGTGGTGAACAACCAGATCGGCTTTACCACCGCACCGCATTTCTCACGCTCCAGCCCATATCCGACGGATATCGCGCTGATGGTCGAAGCACCGATTTTCCACGTGAACGGGGATGACCCCGAAGCGGTTGTTCATGCAGCCAAGGTGGCGACCGAGTTCCGCCAGAAATTCCACAAGGATGTGGTTTTGGATATCTTCTGCTACCGCAGGTTTGGTCACAACGAGGGCGACGAGCCCATGTTCACCAACCCGATCATGTACAAGAAGATCAAGACGCATAAGACCACGCTGTCTCTGTACACAGAACGCCTCGTCCAGGATGGCCTAATCCCCGAAGGTGAAATCGAGGATATGAAAGCGGCCTTCCAGGCCCATCTGAACGACGAATTCGAGGCCGGTAAAGACTATAAACCCAACAAGGCCGATTGGCTGGACGGGCGCTGGTCGCATCTGGACAAGAACAAAGACGAATACATGCGCGGCGAGACGGCGATCGCGCCGGACACTCTGGCCGAAATGGGTGGCGCCCTGACCCGCGTACCGAGCGGATTTGCCATGCACAAGACGGTCGGTCGGCTGCTTGAGCACAAGAAGCAGATGTTTGAAACCGGTAAAGGCTTTGACTGGGCCACTGGTGAGGCGCTGGCCTTCGGGTCATTGCTGACCGAGGGGTACCCGGTACGCCTTTCTGGCCAGGACGCCACGCGCGGCACCTTCAGCCAGCGCCATTCGGGTTTCATTCATCAGGAAACCGAAGAGCGGTACTACCCGCTGAACAACATTCGCGCAGGCCAGTCGCAGTACGAAGTGATCGACTCGATGCTGTCCGAATATGCAGTGCTTGGGTTCGAATACGGATACTCGCTGGCCGAACCCAATGCACTTGTTCTATGGGAAGCCCAGTTCGGGGACTTCGCCAACGGCGCGCAGATCATGTTCGACCAGTTCATCAGTTCTGGTGAATCGAAATGGCTGCGGATGTCCGGTTTGGTCACGCTGTTGCCGCACGGGTTTGAAGGACAGGGCCCCGAACACTCATCCGCGCGGCTTGAGCGGTTCCTGCAAATGTGCGGTCAGGACAACTGGATCGTGGCGAACTGCACCACGCCCGCGAACTATTTCCACATCCTGCGCCGCCAACTGCACCGGACGTTCCGCAAGCCGTTGATTCTGGTGACGCCTAAATCGTTGCTGCGCCACAAGCTGGCGGTCAGCACGGCCGAGGATTTTACCACCGGCTCCAGCTTCCACCGCGTGCTGTGGGATGATGCACAGAAGGGTAATTCCGACACCAAGCTGGTGGCGGATGACAAGATCAAACGCGTGGTGATGTGTTCCGGCAAAGTCTATTTTGACCTGCTGGAGGAACGCGATGCACGTGGCATTGACGACGTCTACCTGATGCGGATCGAACAGTTCTATCCCTTCCCGGCACATTCGCTGATCAACGAGCTTGAACGGTTCAAGAATGCTGAAATGGTCTGGTGTCAGGAAGAGCCCAAAAACCAAGGCGCCTGGACCTTTATTGAGCCCAATATCGAATGGGTTCTGTCCCGGATCGGCGCGAAACATACCCGTCCGGCTTACGTCGGTCGCGCAACCTCGGCTTCGCCCGCAACGGGCCTGGCCAGCCAACACAAAGCCCAACAAGAAGCGCTGGTTAACGAAGCGCTGAGCATCGAAGGAAAATAAGCGATGACGATTGAAGTTCGTGTTCCCACGCTTGGCGAGTCGGTCACCGAAGCCACTGTTGCAACATGGTTCAAAAAGCCCGGTGATGCGGTCGCCGTGGATGAGATGCTGTGTGAGCTGGAGACTGACAAGGTCACGGTCGAAGTGCCCTCTCCCTCTGCTGGTGTGATGGGTGAGATTGTAGCCGCCGAAGGCGAAACGGTTGGTGTCGATGCTCTGCTGGCGACGATAAATGCCGGCGAAGGCGCAGCCACGCCTGCCCCAGCAACAGCCGCAGCAGCTCCGGAGGCCACACCTGCCGCATCTGGCGGGTCGGTTGACGTGATGGTCCCGACACTTGGCGAATCCGTGACGGAAGCAACTGTTTCAACCTGGTTCAAGCAAGTCGGCGACAGCGTCGCGCAGGACGAGATGTTGTGTGAGTTGGAAACCGACAAAGTCTCGGTCGAAGTACCGGCCCCGGCTTCCGGTGTTCTGGCAGAGATTGTCGCGCCGGAAGGTGCAACCGTGGATGCAACCGCAAAGCTGGCAGTCATCTCTGGCGCGGCCGCTGGCGCAGCTCCTGCGCCAGCTCCTGCGGCGGCGGCAGCTTCTGCGGCGGCAAGCACCGGCAAAGATGTTGCAAACGCACCATCGGCTGAAAAGACAATGGCAGAAGCCGGGTTGTCAGCCGATCAGGTCACCGGCACCGGTCGCGATGGCCGCATCATGAAGGAAGACGTTGCCAAGGCGGTTGCAGCCGCTTCTGCTCCGGCACCTGCGGCTTCTGCGTCTGCACCAGCGGCTCAGGCTCCACGCGCACCGGTTGCTGCCGAAGATGCGGCCCGCGAAGAACGCGTACGGATGACCCGTCTGCGTCAGACAATTGCCAAGCGCCTGAAGGATGCGCAGAACACCGCCGCGATCCTGACCACCTATAACGAGGTGGACATGACCGAGGTGATGGCCCTGCGCAATCAGTACAAGGACCAGTTCGAGAAGAAGCACGGCGTGCGCCTGGGCTTCATGTCCTTCTTCACCAAGGCCTGCTGCCATGCCCTGAAAGAAGTGCCAGAGGTCAATGCCGAGATCGATGGCACCGACATCGTCTACAAGAACTTCGTTCACATGGGCGTTGCTGCTGGCACGCCGCAGGGTCTGGTCGTACCGGTCATTCGCGACGCGGACAGCATGTCCTTTGCAGCCATCGAAAAAGCCATCGCCGAAAAGGGCAAGCGCGCCCGCGATGGCAAGCTTTCAATGGCCGAGATGCAGGGCGGCACCTTCACCATCTCGAACGGTGGTGTTTACGGGTCGCTGATGTCGTCGCCGATCCTGAACCCCCCGCAGTCGGGCATTCTTGGCATGCACAAGATCCAGGAACGACCGATGGTCATCAATGGCGAGATCAAGATCCGCCCGATGATGTATCTGGCCCTGTCTTATGACCACCGGATCGTTGACGGCAAAGGCGCGGTAACGTTCCTGGTTCGTGTGAAAGAGGCGCTGGAAGACCCCCGCCGCCTGCTGATGGATCTGTAACCATGGCGACACATGTACTCTGGCAGGCCGATGTGGCGGATTTCGACGCCTGGCTGAAAGTGTTCCGCGAGGACAAGCCGATGCGCAAGGCCTCGGGTATCCGCGACCTGCATGTCTGGCGCGATCCCGATCAGAAGGACCATGCAATCGCGATGTTCGAGGTTACGGATCTGGAAAAGGCGCGCGCCTTTTTCGGGTCCGAGGAATTGGCAATGCACCACGAGCGAGGCGGCATTGCGCATATCTCGATCAAGCTGCTGGAACCCGTTTGACAAAAGATATTCCTGACCCACCAAATCGGGTCGGGGAAGCACCGGATCGTCCGGTCGGTTTAGGAGAATCTAATGGCAAATTATGACGTCATCGTAATCGGCGCCGGACCCGGCGGCTATGTCTGCGCGATCCGCTGCGCTCAACTGGGTCTGAAGACTGCTGTTGTCGAGGGGCGCGAAACGCTGGGTGGTACTTGCCTGAACGTGGGCTGCATCCCCTCGAAAGCTTTGCTGCATGCCAGCCATCAGTTGCACGAAGCCGAACACAACTTTGCCAAGATGGGCCTGAAGGGCAAAAGCCCTTCGGTCGATTGGAAGCAGATGCAAGCCTACAAGGATGAGGTGATCGAGGGCAACACCAAGGGCATTGAGTTCCTGTTCAAGAAGAACAAGATCGACTGGCTGAAAGGCTGGGGATCGATCCCTGCCGCCGGTCAGGTCAAAGTGGGCGATGAGGTGCACGAGGCCAAGAGCATCATCATCGCTTCAGGCTCCGAACCGTCCTCGCTGCCTGGTGTCGAAGTGGATGAGAAGGTGGTCGTGACGTCCACCGGTGCGCTGTCTCTGGGCAAGATCCCCAAAAAGATGGTGGTGATCGGCGCGGGTGTGATTGGTCTTGAACTGGGATCGGTCTACAGCCGTTTGGGTGCTGAAGTAACCGTGATCGAGTTTCTCAAGGAAATCACCCCCGGCATGGACCCGGAAGTGCAGAAGACATTCCAGCGTATCCTCAAGAAACAGGGGTTGAATTTCATCATGGGTGCGGCGGTGCAGAAAACCGAAGCAACCAAGACCAAGGCCAAGGTTACCTACAAGCTCCTCAAGGACGACAGCGAGCATGTGATCGACGCCGATACCGTGCTGGTGGCCACGGGCCGCAAACCTTTTTACGACGGGCTGGGGCTGGATGCGCTGGGAGTCGAGATGACCCCGCGCGGGCAGATCAAGGTGGGTGCGGAATGGCAAACCAACGTACCTGGCATTTATGCCATTGGCGACGTGATCGAAGGCCCGATGTTGGCCCACAAGGCCGAAGATGAAGGCATGGCCGCCGCCGAAGTGGTCGCCGGCAAGCATGGCCATGTGAATTATGGTGTCATTCCGGGCGTGATCTATACGTGGCCCGAAGTCGCCAATGTCGGTGAGACCGAGGCGACGCTCAAGGAACAGGGTCGTGCCTACAAGGTCGGCAAGTTCATGTTCATGGGCAATGGCCGCGCCAAAGCCAACTTTGCCTCTGACGGTTTCGTAAAGATTCTGGTAGACAAAGAGACCGACCGTATCCTTGGCGCCCATATCATCGGTCCGGCTGCGGGCGATCTGATCCACGAGGTCTGCGTCGCCATGGAATTCGGCGCATCCGCCGAGGATCTGGCCCTGACCTGCCACGCGCACCCGACCTATTCCGAAGCGGTGCGTGAAGCGGCACTGGCTTGCGGCGACGGCCCGATCCACAGCTGACAACCTTGACCCCGGCAGCGATCAGCCTGTCGGGGTCAACCAGGCATCCAGATAGGTCTCCAACCTGTCTGTAAATGTCGTCGCTGAATGCAACGCGCAAAACTTTAGTGACATGGCCTGAATGGCGAAAGCCTGCACACCTTCGGCCAATAACTCGCATGGCACGTCCTTTCGCACCTCTGCAGCTTCGAGCCACAGCATCACGACACGGAAATATCTCTCAAAGCAATAGGCGACCGGTCCTATCTCAGCGACAGCCGTTGCACCGGAATACCTGATCAACAGATCGAATACATACCGCTCGGACGTCATGAAACTGTGAACCGGCTCCAGCGCCATGATGATCTCTGCAACAGTTTTGGGTGAAGTTCCGGCCTCGGCCTGATCCAAACACGCATTCAGCTTGTCCGCGATCAGAATTTCCATAAGCGCATCCTTGTCGCGAAAATGCGCAAAGAAGGTGCCCTTCGCAACACCTGCAGCCTTCACAACGTCTTCCACCCGCAAAGCTTCATATCCGCCATTTTGGATAACCTCTTCGGCAGCCGAGAGAAGCTTGGCGCGGGTCTTGATCGTACGTTTCTGGATCGTCTTTTGCATACCGCTCAATTGCACAATTTTTGACCGTGGTCAAATTTATATTGACCGTGGTCATTTTTTTGCCTAAAAACTGACCACGGTCATTTTCAGGAGAATCACAATGCAATCGAAGAAAATCCTCATCCTTGACGGACACCCCGCAGAAAGCAGCCTGTCACGAATATTCGCCGAAACGTATGGAGACGCCGCCCGTAAAAAGGGCCATGACGTCCGGTTGGTCCATCTGAGCGACCTGCAGTTCGATTTTGATTTCGGTCAGGGCAATTACCACGATTTCAAACCGCTTGAGCCGGTTCTGGAACAAGTGCTGCAAGACTTTGAGTGGAGCGACCATCTGGTTCTGACCACACCGATGTGGTGGGGCGGCCTTCCCGCAAAACTCAAGGGACTGATCGACCGGACATTCATCCCCGGGCGGACTTTCGACACCCGGAATACGACAAAGATCGGGTTCCCGGCGCCCATGCTGACTGGGCGTACTGCACGCGTGATCCTGACCTCAGACACGCCGGGATGGTTCATGCGCCTGATATACCGGCAGGCGCTTATCCGTCAGGTACGGGACCAGATCCTTGGGTTCGTCGGCTTCAAACCAACGCGGTTCACCTATTTTGCTGGCGCAAGCTATCCCAAGCCCGGCAACGTTGATCGCTGGATTGAAAAAGTATCCAGGATCGGAGCCGCTGCGGTTTGAACCACTGCCGCCACCCAGATCTACCACATCGTTTTTGCGGCGCGTGCAGACCATTCCTCGTCATATTGCGCGCCGCCTTCCGCACCACCTGATGCCTCGGACAGAAGCTGACCTATCGTGGGAAGATTGCCGCTTTCATCACCGCTGGACCAGATACGCGCCCGGATCAGAGCACGGGCACATTGGCTGTAAATCTCAGCGATTTTAACGACGATAACAGTCGCCGGGCGTTTGCCGCCCTTTTCAAATTGATGTCGCAGCCCCTCATCGACCGTTACAAACGCCAACCCATTCACCCGAACGACGTTGTTGGACCCCGGAACAAAGAACATGAGCGAAACACGTGGGTCGCGTACGATATTGCGCAGACTGTCCAGACGGTTGTTGCCGCGCCAGTCCGGTAGCGCCAGCGTATTCTCATCCAACTCTTTCACCACCGGGCCATCATCACCCCGAGGGCTGCCATCCACACCTTCAGGACCAACGGTGCTGAGCACACAGAGGCGTGATGCGAGAATCCACTTGCGATAGAGAGGCGTCAGTTGACGAACGACCTTTCGCAAGGACGGCGCGCCGGGCCGACCATACAACGCTTCAAGCGTTTCAATGTCACTAATGTGCTCCATCCGGATCAAACCCCACTTCCCGCATCAACTCGTTAGAACGTGTTTCGATCACCTCTTCCAGCCGGGCAAGGAAGTCGTCCCGACCAACACCCGGCTCGATCGGGTCCAGGAAATCCACGATCGCAAGGCCCGGTATGCGCATGACACCTGTGCGGGGCCAGAAGACGCCGGCATTCGTTGCGACCGGAACGCAGGGAAAACCGAGCCCTTCGTAAAGAACCGCGGTTCCAACCTTGTAGGGCTTCTTTGCACCGGGCGCCACGCGTGTTCCTTGCGGGTAAATCACAAGCTGACCGGGTTCCGAGAACTCCTTCGATACATCCTTGACCATCTTGGCCACGGCGGCACCGCGCTTGCCACGATTGACCGGAATGCAGCCGAGACGTCGTGCATACATGCCAATGACGGGCGTAAACAAGAGCTCACGCTTCATAATGAACTTGCCGTGCGGAATGGCATCGAAAATCATGATGATATCAAGAAATGACTGGTGTTTTGCCGCTATGACCACCTCATTCGTTGGGGCTGTACCTCGCACTTCACACCGGATGCCAACCATCCAGCGGGCCAGCCACATCGTACTGCGCGCGTAGGTCTTGCACGCCTTCAGGGCGCCAGCCTTGGAAAACAGCGCGTAGGGCAGGAAAACAATGCCAAGGATCAGCATCCAGGCGTAGATCACGATCATGAAGATCAACGACCGGACCCATTGAACAGCCATCAACATCAGGAAAGCTCCTTCAATTTGCGTCGGGCCGCAGCCCAGGTGGCAAAAAACGCGACCATGGCACCAAGGATCGGGATAAGTACCGGCAACACCCAGTCTTTGCCCTGAAAGCCCATGCCGGTCAGAAAACCGCCTGTGTCCGAGGCTTCGGGCAACAACAGAACACATGTCATCCCCAGCAATGTACCGACCGAAGCCCCGAAAAACGCGCGATATGTGAACCGCCTTACGAATGCCCCCGCTATGAACCCGTCGCGTGCGCCGACCAGACGCAGCACTTCGATGATCTGGGCATTGGCGGCAAGCGAGGCATTGGCGGCAAGGGTAATCATGGCCGCGGTCGCACCGCCGATCAGCAGGATCGAAATCCACCCCAGACGACGCAGGGACATCGCCGCATCAACCAGAGGTTCCCGCCATCGCGAATGATCATCCAGTACGGCGCCCGGCACCTCTGCCCCCAACCGCAAACGCAACCCGGCCACATCAATGCCCGGTTCGGTTTCAATGATCTCGATAAGTTGCGGCACGGGCAGCGTATCCAGCGGCAGATCCGGCCCGAACCACGGGGCAAGCAACGCCGCCAGCTCTTCCTGCGTCAAAGCACGGGCCGAGGCCACGCCGGGCGTTTGGCTAAGAACCGTCAACGCAGCCTCGGTCTGGGCTGCGCGCTGTTCCGCGGACGCGTTGATGCGCAGGGTTGCGGCTCCGGCCAGCTCCGAAGCCCAACGATCTGCAATGCGCCCCGACGCCAGAGACAGGGCCAAAGCGAATACTGCAAGAAACGCCATCGCACCCGCGACAAACAGGGTCAGGTGCGCCGTGTATCCCGTTGGGGGAACAACCCGGTCTGCCCGCTTGTCGCCACGCAACAGATTTCGCAGGTCAGGGCTGATCATAGATCCGCCCCCGCCAGTTGCAGCTTGCGCTGCGAAATACGCAAGACACGCGCCTGCACCTGGCTTTTGGCCGCGCGGATCAGGCTCAGGTCATGGGTTGCGATCAGGACGGTTTTGCCCATCCGATTCAACTCAATCAGAAGACGCAGCAGCCGTTGCGACATCTCCCAGTCAACGTTGCCTGTGGGCTCATCCGCCAAAACCACATCAGGCGAAAGGATAACGGCGCGCGCCAGAGCAGCCCTTTGGCGTTCGCCTCCGGACAGTTCGGGTGGACGGGCTTCAAGCCTGGCTCCAAGACCCACCCAGCTGAGCAGTTCGCTCAGGTTGTCCTGCTCGGATGATCCCGCGCGCCCGGACACCATCAGTGGCAACGCGACGTTTTCGGCGAGCGTCATGTGGTCAAGGAACTGACAATCCTGATGCACGACACCCACGCGGCGGCGCAGTACCGCCAGCTGGTCGCGATCAAGGGCTGAAATATCCTGATCAAACACGCTCAACCGCCCCGAAGTTGGTAGCAAGGCGCCATAACACAGCTTGAGCAGCGTGGTCTTACCCGTCCCGGAAGGCCCGGTCAGAAAGTGAAACGAACCCGGCTGCAATTGCACCGAGACATCGCTCAGCAACTCACCGCCACCGTAGGTGTAGCTGACATTTTCCAGCTCGATCACACGTGCCCCCATTATTTTGCCGCTCTTCTTGCCCGAGCATGGTCTTGGTTTCAATGGCTCTACCGAGTCCAATTGGTGACACTTGACCCGTGAAACCGAAAACGCTCTTTGCTGTTGGGTCTTAACGGAATATCATTCCTGAAAAAACTATTATCGGCCCTTCACCCGGCTGAGGAGGCAGCATGCGTCTTACATGTCCGAATTGCAGTGCGCAGTACGAGGTTCCTGACGAGGTCATCCCCGAGGAAGGCCGCGACGTGCAGTGTTCCAACTGCGATCAGACCTGGTTTCAAGCGAAGCACCCCACGGAGCCCGCAAGCACACCAGACGACAAAGCAGAAGGGCCTGAACCGGATGACGCATCGTCCGACGTGGTCGAAGCTCAGCAGGATGCAGAACCGGAACCTGTTGAAGAGGTGGTATCCGAAGATGAGCCCGAAGTTGACGAACCCGTTGCGTCCACCGGAAATGTCGATCCTTCCGTTGCCAGCATTCTGAAAGAAGAAGCTGCTCGCGAAGCGGAACTTCGGTCGCAAGAAGGCAGTAGCCTTGAGAGCCAGCCCGATCTGGGACTGGATACGCCGCCAGAGCCCAAGGTGCGACCCAAACGGCCTTCGGCTTCGGAAACCGCAATTGATGCCGGGCAGAAAGACGCGTTACCGGATGTCGAGGCAATCAATTCCTCTATGCGATCAGATGAGCCGGAAGAGGCCGCGCAAACACCGCGCAAATCGGGAGGGTTCTTACGCGGTTTTGCGCTGATGCTGATCATCGGCGTGATTCTGTATCTGATCTATGGAAATGCCCAACAGATCAGCGAGGTGATCCCCCAGACCGAACCGTTGCTCAGTTCATATGTGTCACTTGTGGATCAGGCGCGAATCTGGCTTGAAGCACAGGTTGGGTCGGGCACTCAGAACTAAGGTCTAGAAACGCTCCAACAAACGTTTCAGGTATTCCAGTTCGATCTGGGGGCGGTCCGATTCCCCGGTTCTGCGTCGGATTTCATCCAGCAGTTCCCGCGCCCGGCGGTACACGTCTTCGCCTTGCAGCAGATTCTCATCCGTTGAAATCGAACCGGCGGCACCCGGGTTTCGGCCCAGTGGATCGCGGTTATTGGCTTGCATATCGCCATCCTGCGTTCCCTGACCCGGTTGGTTTTGCTGGTTCTGCGCCATCGCCTCGCCCAGCGACCGCATGCCTTCACGCAACGCTTCCATGGCTTCGGATTGCTGATCGATGGCTTCCGCCAGATCGTCACCGCGCAGGGCTTGTTCCGCCTCGTCCATCGCACGCCCAGCCCGGTCCAGCGCCTCACGCGCGGCGTCGCCTTCGGGTGTGCCTGCGCCGGGCAGCCCCTGTTGCTGGCGGCCCAGCTCATCTCTCAGAGCCTGCTGACGATCCGCAAGTGAACCTTGACCCTGCTGGCCTTCGCCTGCCTGATCCGAGCCTTCCCCCTGACCGCCCTGACCTTCGTGGCTTTGCCCCCGGCCCTGCCCTCCGTTGCGCCCCTCATTGCCCTGGCTTTCACCGGATTGGGCGCCGGGGTTGAACTGTTCCTGCAAATCACGGAAGGCCTGATCGCTAAGACCTTGCTGTTCGCGCAGGGTTTCCGCCAATCCTTCCATGGCCTGCTGACCCTCGGACTGCTGGCCCTGACCCTGTCCCTGGGTCACACGCATGTTTTCCATCATCTGCTGGAACTCTTCCAATGCCTGCTGGGCTTCGGCCATCCGGCCCTGTTCCATAAGTTCCTGAATGCGGTCCATCATTCGTTGCAGGTCATCCTGCGTCATTTGCAGGGATTCGCCGTTCTGGCCGGGCTGACGCTCGCCATCTTCGCCATTGGGCTGAGCCAGCCGCTGCAACTGCTGGAGGTAATCCTGCGTCGCTTCGCGCAATTCCTGCATCAGTTCCGCGATTTCTTCGTCGCTGGCCCCGTTCTGCATCGCTTCGGTCAGACGTTCCTGCGCGCGGCGCATTCGTTCCAGCGCATCCGCCAGCGTGCCATCCTCGATCAACACGGCAAGATCCCAGAGAGCCTGAGCGATCTCTGCCTGCTGTTCAGGTTTCAACCCGTATTGATCAAAGGTCTCAAGCCGCCGCAGTACGACCCTCAAGCGCAAATAGGCAGTGTCCGAACGAAACAGGTCCTCTGGCAGATGAGATACAGCCCGCAGTAGTTGCGCGATGCGAGGCGCGTTGGAGCGCGACCAGAGCAGATCACGCCGTTGTTCGACCACCGCAGCAGCCAACGGATCAAAAAACCTTCGGGCCGGCAGGTCGGTCACATATGGTTCGGAGGAAGATTGCTGATCCGCCGCGTCCGTAGCCATCAAAGTGATCCGGACCGGCAAATGCGCCCAGGGGTGTTGCGAGAAGTCCTCGATCAGATCTTCGGCAAAGTCCGCCCGGTCGCCCGTGATCGGCATCGGCAGTTCAATCTCGATCGCTTCCCGTGGTTCGGGCTCTGCTGCCAGACCATAACGGCGATCAACGGCAGCCAGATCCAGTTCAATCCGGGCTGAACCTGAAACCACACCATAGTCATCTCCTGCGACGAATGGCAGCTTCATCTGCCCGCCCGCCTCGGCCTCAGCCGATCCGGCCACGGCTATCTGTGGTGCCGTGTCGTCAATGATATCAACGGCCCATTCCCGCCCCGAAGGCCCGTCGATGCGCAATTGACCAGAGCGTTCGGCCACGAATTCCTGCTCTGGGTCGGTCGCAGCTTCGACGCCCAGGGCCGAGCTGTTTTCGGTCAGGCTATGTGCGCCAACCTCACCGTAAAGCCGTAAGGTAATGCGGCTGCCTTTGGGCACGGAAAGCTCCGCGTCCGTTTGATCCGCGAGGTACAGCGTCGGAAGGCCCGTGTAACGGGGTGGTTCAACCCATCCTTCCCAAGTCGGTCCTTGCCCGGCGGCTGCAGTACCCGGTGCCATATCCACCACCGACCCCACGCGCCACAAAGAGCCGAAAACCAGCGCTACGACAAAAGCCAGCAATGCCGCGTAGCGCAGCGCATACGGATCTCGCGATGCCAACCGAAGGTCTGGTTTGACAGGCTCGGCCGTCGCGACCCGTTGCGCCATCCGGGCTTTATGCGCTTGCCATAGCGCCACGGAATCCCGATCGGCCGCACCGATGGCCTGATCATCCATCAAGGCCTGAATCGGCCGGCCTGGAAGGGTCTCATCCAGACGTATCAGAGCGTCCACACGAGAGGGTAGATTGAACTTTCGCAGGCCTAGAGCAACCGCCACCAAAAGCGACAAAAACGCCAGCGCACCGGCACCCCAGACGATTTCCACCGAAACGTGATCTTGCGGCCCCAGCATCAACGCCGCAAGCAGAACCAGTACAATCGAGAACACCGGCCAGAATGCGCGCAGCACCTGTTCGGCCACCATGCCGACATGGGTCAGCCACAGGGACAGGCGCGGAATGGGCAGGTTGGAACGGTCGGACAAGACGGGCCTCCGGGGTTTGGCCCGCGCGGTTATCGCGTCAAAGCCACGTAGGTATGGTATCGCGGTTTATGATTTCGTCAAAGCTTGGGCGTTCACGAATGACTGCAAATTGATCGCCATTGACCAGAACCTCGGGGATCAGCGGGCGGGTATTGTACTCGCTGGCCATCACCGCGCCATAGGCACCCGCGCTGCGGAAGGCGATTAGGTCTCTCGATTTCAGCGGCGGCATGTTGCGCTGCTTGGCAAAAGTGTCACCGGATTCGCAAACCGGGCCGACGATGTCATAGGCTTGCTGTTCCACGCCTGCCGCCGGCTCCTGTACCGCGACAATATCGTGATGCGCTTCGTACATTGCCGGACGGATCAGGTCATTCATGGCGGCGTCGACAATCAGGAAGTCACGGCCTTCGCCCGACTTCACATAGACCACCTTGCTGACCATCAGCCCTGCATTGCCTGCGATCAGGCGACCCGGCTCTATCTCGATCTCACAGCCCAGATGGCCCAGTGTCTTCTTGATCAAAGCGCCATATTCCACCGGCAGCGGCGGCGCGTCATTCGAGCGGGTATAAGGAATCCCCAATCCACCGCCCAGATCAAGACGGCGGATGTTGTGGCCTTCAGCCCGCAACTGCTCGGTCAGTTCGGCCACTTTCGTGTAGGCTAGCTCGAACGGCTCCAGTTCGGTCAGTTGCGAGCCTATGTGGACGTCGATGCCGATCACCTCCAGCCCGGGCAGGCTGGCCGCATGCGCATAGACTTCCGAGGCGCGGGAAATCGGTATTCCAAACTTGTTCTCGGACTTGCCGGTCGCAATCTTGGCATGGGTCTTGGCATCCACATCAGGATTCACCCGGACAGTGATCGGAGCAACCACACCCAATTCCAGTGCAATGGCGTTGATCACTTCCATCTCGGGCTCGGATTCGACGTTGAACTGACGAATGCCGCCGGTCAGCGCCGTACGTATCTCTTCCGCCGTTTTACCTACACCCGAGAACACGATTTTTTCTCCCGGAACTCCCGCCGCCTTGGCCCGCAGGTACTCACCGCCCGAGACCACGTCCATCCCCGCGCCTGCCTGCGCCAGGGTCTTCAGGATCGCCTGATTGCTGGCCGCTTTCATCGCGTAGCAGACAAGGTGGTCCGTGCCGTCAAGCGCATCGTCAAACAGCTGGAAATGCCGCAGCAAGGTTGCGGTGGAATAGACATAGAACGGCGTTCCGACCGCAGCAGCGATTTCGGAGACAGGGACATCCTCGGCGAAAAGCGCGCCGTCGCGGTAGAGAAAATGATCCATACCTGCGCGCTTAGACCAGAAGATGGCTTCGAATCAATGGATTCCGAACCCATCGACCAGGTTTAATTTCGGGTTGAAACTCCAACCCGGCCATAGCCCGAGATCGAAACTCCGGTGCCCGATTGCTTCGGTTCGGCCGCAGGTTCCGGGCGTCTTGCCGATGTAGGTTCGCAAGCCGTCAAAACCGCAAATACCAGAAACAGTCCTAGTGTTCTCATTTCAGTATCTTTTCTTTGGATGACACGCGCATCGACATGCCACCTCGCGTTGGTAGATCAAAAACCGATGCGCAATATGAAAGTGGCTCAGAATCCCAGGTAAATACCCAGCGGTCCACGGCTCAGACCCACACCGCCGCCAACATACGCTCCGCTTGAGCCAACCCCAACTGTCGCACTGACAGTTGGCTGTGCGGGCGCGGGCTGAACGGGCTCGCCATCGGCTCCGCATCCGGCCAGTATCAGGCCGAAAACTATAAACAAGCTCGCACGCAGCGCGGTCATCACACGATTGCCTTCCATCGTTCAACCTGAGCACGGACCTGATCCGGGGCCGTGCCACCATAGGACTGGCGTGAGTTTACAGAATTATCGACACCAAGGACAGAGTAGACGTCCTTTGTGATCTCGGCATGGACCGACTGCATGTCATCCAGCGACAGATCCGGCAGGTCACAGCCCTTGTTCTCGGCCATTGCCACCAGAGATCCAGTCACATGATGCGCATCACGGAACGGCAGGCCCAGTACGCGCACCAACCAGTCGGCCAGATCGGTCGCCGTCGAGAAACCCGAACCCGCCGCAGCGGCTAGGCTGGCGCGGTTGGCGGTCATGTCCTTGATCATGCCTTCCATCGCGGCCAGCGCCAGCATCCAGTTGTCGGCGGCGTCAAAGACCTGTTCCTTGTCTTCCTGCATGTCCTTTGAATAGGCCAGCGGCAGGCCCTTCATCACCATCATCAGCGCCGTGTTGGCCCCAAAAATCCGTCCCACCTTGGCGCGAATCAGTTCGGCCGCGTCGGGGTTCTTTTTCTGCGGCATGATCGATGATCCGGTCGAGAAGCGATCTGACAACGTGACAAAGCGGAATTGCGCCGAGGACCAGATCACCAGCTCTTCGGCAAAGCGCGACAGGTGAATGGCGCAGATCGAGGCCACCGACAGGAACTCCAGCGCGAAATCCCGGTCGCTAACGGCGTCCAGCGAGTTGGCAGCGGGGCGGTCAAAGCCCAGCGCCTCAGCTGTCATATGACGGTCGATCGGAAACGACGTGCCAGCCAGCGCAGCTGCGCCCAGCGGGGATTCGTTCATCCGGGCGCGGGCGTCACGAACGCGGGACAAATCACGGCCAAACATCTCGACATAGGCCATCATGTGATGGCCCCATGTCACCGGCTGCGCCGTTTGCAGGTGGGTAAAACCCGGCATGACCCAATCGGCCCCGGCCTCGGCCTGCGCCAAAAGCGCGCGGATCAGGGCCAACAGGCCGGATTCAGCCGCGTCCAGCTGATCGCGGACCCACAGCTTGAAATCGGTTGCGACCTGATCGTTGCGCGACCGGCCTGTGTGCAAACGGCCTGCGGGCTCACTGATGATCTCTTTCAGGCGCGCCTCGACATTCATGTGGATGTCTTCCAGCGCAGTCGAAAACTGAAACTCTCCGTTCTGGATTTCTGACAAAACGGTGAGCAGCCCTTCCCGAATGGCTTCAGCGTCACTATCACTTATGACGCCTGTGGCAGCCAACATGGCCGCATGGGCGCGCGAGCCTGCGATGTCCTGGGCTGCCATCCGCTGATCGAACCCGATCGAGGCGTTGATTGCCTCCATGATCGCGTCTGGACCGGCGGCAAAGCGGCCGCCCCACATCTGGTTCGAGGATTGATCGGTCATGTAAGAAAACCCGGAGTTGATATGCGCCTATTTCGTCTGATCCCCCTTTATATGGCCCTTGCGCTGGGTGCAAACGCCGCTTTGGCGACCGATGCCGAGACGCTCGCCCCTCTGCGGGAAGACAGCCTGAAACGCCTGATCCTGCATAAAGAGCCCAAACCGGCCAAACTGATTGAGTTTCAGCTGGAAGATGACAGCGGTGTCGGAACACTTGCTGATTACGAGGGCAAGTATGTGTTGCTGAATTTCTGGGCCACCTGGTGTGCGCCCTGCCGCAAGGAAATGCCTCAGATTGCCGAGCTTCAGGAAGAATTCGGCGGCGACAAGTTTCAGGTTCTGACGTTGGCCACGGGTCGCAATTCACCTGCCGGTATCAAAAAGTTCTTTGAAGAAAACGGCATCGCCAACCTGCCCCGTCATCAAGACCCCAGTTCGGCAGCTGCGCGTGAGTTTGGCGTGATCGCGTTGCCGATCACAGTCATCCTGAACCCCGAAGGGCAGGAAATCGCCCGGCTGATCGGCGACGCGGAATGGAACTCGGACAGTGCGAAGGCGATTATCTCGACGCTCGTTGGCGCTGAAAGTTAACGCATTTAGAAAAATTCGCGGAGTTGTGGTATCCTCCCACGTATTAAGAGTGGGAGGTTTTTTTATGAAACATACGATTCTATTCCTTGCTGTTGCAGGCACATTGGCAATCGCTGGCGCCGCACATGCCGACTACAAACGGGTCAAGACCGCAAAGCAGTTCAATTCAGATATTGTTGGAAAAAAGCTGACCGACGAACAAGGCAATGTTTTTGTCGCGAATGCCGATGGCACGATTTCAGCCAAACTCAAAAGCGGGAAAAAGTTCAGTGGAACCTGGGTCTGGAACAAAAAATTCTGGTGCCGAAACGGGGTATTGGACGGCAAGGCACTGGGCACGGATTGTCAGCTTTGGGAAACTGACGGGGACACTGCCCGAATGACCCGTGAAAAAGGCAAGGGCAAAACAACCATTTATTCGATCAACAACTAAAGGCATCACCCCCAATCAATCTCATGGTATACTGTTCCTGCCCTGCCGGGCAGGGCAGGCATATTGTTTGGAATGGAGGCAATGATGAAACCCGTCGTACTGCTGATCGGACGGTTGCCAAATGTGATCGGAGATGTGGCGCGGCAACTGGATCACCTGCCGATAGAGTGGCTGGGTGCACATGACACCGACGAGGTTCGAAAACAGCTGGATGCCGAGCCCCGGATTGCCTGCGCCATGTTGGGCGCGGGACTTGACGACACGATCCGCGGTGAAATGGTGGGCATAATTGCCGCCCGCCGCCCGGATATCTGCATCCACCTGAAGGACCGGGCATCCGGCCCCGAGGGGCTGGTACCTTTCGTCGAACGTGTGGTGCAACACGAGATACTGGAACGGCTGGAAAACAGCTGACGTCACGCCACCTTTGACAGAGTTTCAGCTCCTTTGCACTCTACGCTCAGGAGGATGGAATGCCACTTGAAATTCTATTGGCGCTGGTCGTCGGCGGCATAGCTGGCGTCACCCTGTTATTGCATCTCACCGGCAGGTCGCAGCAGGTGATGCTGACGCCCGACACGGCACGCTCACAATGGGCACGTCACTTTCCGGACGATGATGTGGTCGACGTCACGGTTTCCCATGATGGCCACGCCGCGGTGGTGCGCACCAGTACGGGCAATGGGTTGCTTTGGTCCTTCGGGGCCGACACCGTTGCCCGGCATCTGCTGGATTATGACCTTCTGGATCATCCGGAAGGTTATGAGATTCTGTTTCACGAATTCTCGGCACCCAAAACACTCATCCGACTGGACGAATTCGAACGCCATCACTGGCGTTACCTGATGGAGCCCGCATGACAAACCAGATTAGTTTTCCCGATGCGGTACAATGGGCCGTTCCTTTTTTCATCGCAGCGATTCTGGCCGAGTTTCTGTGGATCGCAGTCAAAGGCAAAGGCGGGCGTTATGAAACACGCGATGCGGTGACCTCATTGATAATGGGCGCTGGAAACATCGCGTCGGGCTTTTTGCTGGGCTTTATCGCCTATGCGTTTTTCATGTGGCTGTGGCAGATCACTCCGATGAACCTGGGTACATCAATTCCCGTTATCATCCTGTGCTTTGTCCTGGATGATCTGCGTTATTACTGGGTCCACCGCTTTGGCCATCGCATCCGCTGGGTCTGGGCCAGCCACGTAAACCATCACAGCTCACAGCACTATAACCTAACGACCGCACTGCGGCAGACATGGACCTATACATTCACCTTCATGATGGTCGTACGCGCTCCACTGATCCTGCTTGGGTTCCATCCGGCGATGGTTTTGTTCGTCGGTGGCCTCAATCTGATCTATCAGTTCTGGATTCACACCGAAGCCATCGGCAAGATGCCCCGCTGGTTCGAGGCAGTAATGAACACGCCCAGCCATCACCGCGCCCATCATGGCCGCAACGCGCGCTATCTGGATTGCAACTATGCCGGGGTGTTCATCATCTGGGACAAGATGTTTGGCACTTTTGTGCCAGAACAGGAAAACGACCGGGTAGATTACGGGTTGGTTCACAATATCGGCACGTTCAACCCGCTGCGCGTTGCGTTTCACGAATGGGTCGGCATCTGGAACGATGCCACGCAGCCCGGGCTGACCCTGCGCCAGCGGTTGGCCTATTGCTTCGCCCCACCGGGGTACAGCCACGATGGCAGCCGGGATAATTCGGAACAGATCAAGGCCAAGCATCTGACGCGCCATCCAGAAGATCGCGGAACGCCCGGTTTTGAGAATCTGGACCGAAAGTTGCCCAGCGGACAAGCAGAAAAGGCCTGAACCTGCTGACTAAAGCCTGCTTGTACCTTGAAATCTGGTCTTTGTGCGCCATATCGGTCGATAGGCGTAGTGTAAGAGTGAGCGAGGGTCGGCATGAACCGTTTGGCAACCATTTCAACCTTTGTTGGGTTGTTCGGCTTGATGATTGCCATGCTCGCAGCCCTTGGCGGCGCTGTTGCAACCCTGATTGCGCTTGGTTTTGCAATGATGGCCCTTGGCGCAATGGGCGCGATACTTGGTGCAGCAGCTTCACTGGCGCGTGCGTGGCAATCCGCCCGCTGAGACCGTGCCGCAGATTTTTTTCTGAACCCTTAACTCCAGATTCATCTCTTTGCCCCGAGATTGTGACCGGACACCTGTCCCGGTCACATGGGAATCCGCGCGTATGGGAAACAAAAGACTGGCACATCTGCCTGAGGGGTCGGACAGCCCGTTGAACGCGGCAGTTTCGACACGGGATCGCTCGGTCGTGCAGATGGCAACCGATGCAGTGAAGCATAAGCAGTGCAAGCTGGCCTTTCAGCCCGTGATCCAAGCGCACGCCCCACGTGGCGTCGCGTTTTACGAAGGATTCATTCGGGTTCTGGACGAAACCGGTCGCGTCATCCCGGCGCGCGAGTTCATGCCTCAGGTTGAAAACACGCCTATCGGCCGCGAACTCGACTGCGTGGCGCTGGAACTCGGGCTGCGTACTTTGGCAAAGAACCCGGATATTCGTCTGTCGATCAACATGTCTGCTCGCTCAATCGGTTATTCCAACTGGTCCAGAATACTGGACAGGTTTTTGAAACGAGATGCCGGCTTGGGCGAACGGTTGATTCTCGAGATTTCCGAAAGCTCGGCCATGCAGGTACCTGAGCTGGTTGTCGATTTCATGGACCGATTGCAGGATCGCGGCATCGCTTTTGCGCTGGATGACTTTGGTGCCAGCAACTTCAGCTTCCGCCATTTTCGCGAATTTCTGTTCGACGCGGCGAAAATCGATGGCCAGTTTGTGCGGGGTATCAGCAACAATCCTGACAACCAGACATTGGTGCGGGCCCTGATCGCGGTGGCCCGTGAATTTGAAATTCTGGTCACAGCCGAATCGGTTGAAACGCAGGAGGATGCCGCGTTTTTGGTCGCAAGTGGTGTGGATTGCCTACAAGGGTTCTTGTTTGGCGCACCCAGTGTCGCGGAACCCTGGAAGCAGGAAAACAAATCAAAAACAGGCAGTTGAACGCCTTTTGACCGACATTTTAATGTCTTTTCAGACACTGAGACAAGCTGCCCGTTGCTGCATGTGCAGCATTGCGCTATTGCAAGAGTACTTGAGCGGGGGATCACGGGGCGCTCTTGTTTCGAGAGGACACCTCTTGACCTGCGCCGTCAGAAATTCCGCTGGCCCATGACGGTAAAGGACTGATCATATGACCAACGTAGTAATCGCATCCGCCGCACGAACAGGTGTCGGCAGCTTCAGTGGTTCGTTTGCGAACACCCCTGCCCATGATCTGGGCGCTGCCGTCCTGGAAGCAGTTGTCGAGCGCGCCGGAGTAGAAAAAGGCGAAGTCAGCGAAACCATTATGGGTCAGGTTCTGACTGCCGCCCAAGGCCAGAACCCCGCGCGTCAGGCGCATATCAATGCCGGCCTGCCACAGGAAAGCGCCGCATGGGGTATCAATCAGGTTTGCGGCTCGGGCCTGCGCGCCGTTGCATTGGGCGCTCAACATATCCAGTTGGGCGACGCGGAAATCGTCGCTGCAGGTGGCCAGGAAAACATGTCTCTGTCACCCCACGCTGCCGCCCTGCGCGCCGGTCACAAGATGGGCGACATGAAATACATCGACACGATGATCCGCGATGGTCTGTGGGATGCTTTCAACGGCTATCACATGGGTCAGACTGCCGAGAACGTTGCTGAAAAATGGCAGATCAGCCGCGAGACGCAGGATGAATTCGCCGTCGCCTCGCAGAACAAGGCAGAAGCTGCTCAGAAAGCCGGAAAATTCGCAGACGAAATCGTGCCCTTCACCATCAAGACCCGTAAGGGCGACATCGTGATGGACAAGGACGAATACATTCGCCACGGCGCAACAATGGAGGCCATGACTAAGCTTCGCCCGGCCTTTACCAAGGACGGCTCTGTCACCGCGGCCAATGCATCCGGCCTGAATGACGGCGCTGCGGCCACGTTGCTGATGTCAGCCGAAAACGCCGAAAAGCGTGGAATCGAACCTCTGGCACGCATTGCATCCTACGCGACCGCCGGTCTGGACCCATCGATCATGGGTGTCGGCCCGATCTACGCGTCGCGCAAAGCGCTGGAAAAAGCAGGCTGGTCGGTTGACGATCTGGATCTGGTAGAAGCCAACGAAGCCTTTGCCGCACAGGCTTGCGCCGTGAACAAGGATATGGGCTGGGATCCGTCGATCGTGAACGTAAACGGTGGCGCGATTGCCATCGGTCACCCGATCGGCGCTTCGGGCTGCCGTGTTTTGAACACTTTGCTGTTCGAAATGAAGCGTCGCGATGCAAAAAAGGGTCTGGCGACCTTGTGCATCGGCGGCGGCATGGGCGTTGCCCTGTGTGTGGAGCGCGACTAAGCGCTTTGACAATCAAATAGAAATAGGCGCCCAGTTGGGCGCCTTTTTTGTTACATTGAGGTTCTACCTCTTGGATGCGACGATATTGCCGCCCGGAATCTGAAATTCATGACGAAACAATATTGCGCACGATCATCTCTCAGAGTAACAGCATTACCAAGACGACTAAAATTGAAGGAGTCATAAATGGCACGAACAGCACTCGTAACCGGCGGTTCCCGCGGCATTGGCGCAGCAATTTCCAAGGCGCTCAAAGCCGAAGGGTATAACGTTGCGGCCACCTATGCAGGGAATGACGAAGCCGCCGCAAAATTCACCGAAGAAACCGGTATAAAGACCTACAAGTGGAATGTCGCCGATTACGACGAATCCAAAGCAGGCATCGAACAGGTCGAAGCCGAGGTTGGCCCCATCGATATCGTTGTCGCCAACGCAGGCATCACCCGCGATGCTCCGTTCCACAAAATGACCCCCGACCAGTGGAAGGATGTGATCGACACCAACCTGACCGGTGTTTTCAACACCGTACACCCCGTCTGGCCCGGCATGCGCGAGCGCAAGTTCGGTCGTGTCATCGTCATCAGCTCGATCAACGGTCAGAAAGGCCAATTCGCTCAGGTGAACTATGCTGCGACCAAGGCGGGCGATCTGGGCATCGTGAAGTCTCTGGCGCAGGAAGGCGCGCGAGCGGGCATCACTGCCAACGCAATCTGCCCCGGCTATATCGCAACTGAAATGGTCATGGCTGTGCCTGAGAAAGTGCGCGAGTCCATCATCGGCCAGATCCCGGCCGGACGTCTGGGTGAGCCAGAGGAAATTGCGCGTTGTGTGGTTTTCCTGGCCTCGGATGATTCGCAGTTCATCAACGGCTCGACGATTTCGGCCAACGGTGCGCAATTCTTCGTCTGATCCAGACTTGGAAAGAAAAAGCGGGCCGGTCCTTTTGGGCCGGCCCTTTGTAATCCCGTAAGATCGCGCGCGCTGCGATCAGCGGGAACCGAATACCCATCCCCAAAACTGCCAGACCACCAGGCTGCGCTCTTGATGGGCGCGCAGGATCGCCATTTGGGCGGCGGGATTTGTCGTCATCTCGATCATGGCAGCCTCCTTTTCAAATCAGTTTTATTTGACCTGATGTGAATATGAAGGTTACGAAAGAAAGAGACAAACGAGCTTTCTTGGATCATCAGTTAAGATTTACTTCACTATGAGCGACTATCTTCCACCGCTGACCGCGCTGCGCGCTTTTGACGCCGCAGCCCGGCACATGTCTTTCGCGAAGGCGGCGGAAGAGCTGCATGTGACGCCAGCCGCCCTGTCCTTTCAGATCAAATCGCTAGAAGAACACCTTGGACGGCCGCTGTTTCGCCGCCTGAACCGCGCCGTAGAACTGACCGAGGCGGGCCGTGCCCTCGCGCCCGGTGCGGCAGAAGGGTTTGCCACATTGCAATCCGCGTGGCGCGCAGTGCGCAGACAGGAAGATGGCACAAGCCTGACCGTCACTGCAGGTCCAGCTTTGACCGCCAAGTGGTTGGCGCCACGGCTCTACGAATTTGCTCGGGCGCATCCCGAGATCGATCTGAAGTTCTCGGCCACACTGCGCAACATGGATCTGGAGCGAGACGACGTGGACGTCGCCATCCGGTTCGGGAATTCGGCCGATAACGGGCTGTATTCCGTTCCCGTCAGAAAGGAATGGCTGACCCCTGTCATGACCCCGGAACTTGCGGAACAATTCACCACGCCGGAAAGCCTTCAAGAGGCGCCGTTGATCCATGACGATTCGATCAGTTTTCTGACTCCGCCCTGCGATTGGCCCGCCTGGTTCCGTGCCGTGGGAATGGACTTTACTCCGACCCATGGCGCACATTTTTCTAATGCTGATCACGCGATTGACGCGGCTGTTGCCGGGGTTGGCGTCGCACTGGGGCGGCGCGCCATGATTCTCAAGGACTTGACCGAAGGCCGCTTGGTTGCGCCTTTCAAAGTGGCCCTGGAAACCCTAGGCCGGTTCCGGTTTCTTTGCCTGCCGGGGGCTGAAAACAAACCTCAGATCGCAGCGTTTCGCGATTGGTTCCTGGCCGAGATTGAAAAAACCGCGCATATATCGGATGATTTCAAAATCGTTCCGATTGAAGAGGTTTCCTCCCCATGACCAAAATGCGTGCAACGGCCATAGGTTTCGTGGCCGTCTTGCTGTGGGCCTTACTGGCGTTGTTCACTGTTGGGTCGGCACCCACGCCGCCGCTGCTGCTGAACACGATCTGTTTTTCGATCGGCGGGGCGCTTGGACTGATCTGGGCGGCGGCAACAGGTGGTCTGAGCGGTTTGAAACAGGTCCCCTGGACAACTTACCTTTTTGGCGCATTGGGCTTATTCGGCTATCACGCGCTGTATTTTTCAGCTCTGCGCATGGCACCGGCTGCCGAAGCTGGGCTGATCGCTTATCTCTGGCCTCTGCTCATTGTGCTTTTGTCGGGACTTTTGCCAGGTGAACATCTGCGTATCGGTCACCTGATCGGCGCCTGTCTTGGGTTTTCCGGGGCCGCTGTGATCATCGCCGGAGGCGGTGGTGCAGGCTTTCAGGCCCAATACCTGCCGGGGTATGCGTTGGCCTTGCTCTGCGCACTGACATGGTCGGGCTACTCGGTTCTATCGCGCAAATTGGAGGGCACGCCGACAAGTTCCGTGGCGGTATTCTGTCTTGCGGCTGCGCTCGCCTCGGGGCTGCTGCACCTGGCGGTGGAAGACACTGCAATGCCCGATACGGCACTGGGCTGGGCGTCGGTGCTGGCACTCGGCCTTGGACCAGTCGGGTTGGCGTTTTACGTCTGGGATATTGGTGTCAAGCAAGGCGACATACAAATCCTCGGAACCTCATCATATGCGGCCCCGGTATTGTCGACCCTAGCTTTGGTGGCGGCCGGGATCGCCGCCCCATCCTGGGGGCTTGCGATCGCGGCTTTCCTGATTACCGGCGGGGCCTTGATAGCGGCCCGCGCAAGCCTGAAAACTTAAGCAGACAGGCGCTCGATCTCTTCTTTCAGCTTGAGCTTCTGTTTTTTCAGCTGAGCTATGTGGAGATCATCGATGCCTGGCGAGCGTTGGGCTTGTTCCACTTCTAGACCGAGAGATTCGTGCTTTTTCTTCAGTTCCGTCAGATGTGCGCTCACGCTCATTGGGATCCTCCTTGTTTACGTGTCTGTATGTCACGTAAGAATTTGACCACATCGTTTCCACACTGTCACGCTGCAGACGCACAGAATCTGTAATAAATCCGACAAATTCGGCTGGTCATTGCCGATGGCATCAGATCCGAGGCAAAGGGGCGGCCTGCCGAAGCACGGCAGAGACCGCCTCGGTATAGCTTTCACCGTCTTTTTCGTGGCGCTCACCTGCGTGCAGAATAAAAGGCGCATGGAGGCGAAATGCCGCGCGTCCCCCTTTGCGGGCGCTCAGGATGACCAACTCGGCCTGGCGGCCCGCCCGCGCGCTGAGCGGCAGCACCTCGATTGAACCCAGCTTCCCCTGACAGGCCGTCAGCATATCGGGAAGACGATCAGCTTTTTGGATCATGTGCAGAAACCCCCGAGGGGCAAGGCGTTTGGCCGCCACGGCGATCCAGTCGATCAGCGGAGTCTCTTCGCCCAGGGCAATGCTCCGCCCCGTGTCACAGGCGGGGCTATGCGCCCCTGCACGGTAATAGGGCGGGTTCGCAATAACGTGATCAAAGTGGCGCTGTCGAACGTCATCAGGCAAAGCGTTCAGGTCTGCCTCAATCACGTCCATATCAAAGCCGTTGATTTCCGAATTTCGGCGCGCCAGATCTGCATAGGCAGGCTGCAATTCGACCCCAACCATTTGCAGCCCCGGTACCCGCGCGGACAGGCACAGAATGGCAGCCCCTGCGCCGCATCCCAGCTCCAGCACGGACTGTCCGGCCTTGGCAGGGACGGATGCAGCCAGCAAAACAGGGTCTACCCCGGCGCGGTAACCTGACGCAGGTTGCAGCAATCGCACCCGACCACCCAGGAAATCGTTGCACGTCAATTCACTGTCTTTGAAGCGCGTCATCGGCCCAGCGGGATCTCGTTATCGCGCATCACGCGCTCGGCTCGGGTAAGGTCTTCGGTCCGAACCATTAGACGTCGGGGAAAGATTCCGATACCGCCTTCGAGGATGCTCATATTTACGTCCATCTGAAAGCAGTCTATATCCTCGCCCTCAAGGAGAGCGGATGCAAAGGCTAGGATCGTCGGATCGGTACTGCGCAATAGTTCTTTCATGGGGATGGATGTAAGGGCAAGGCGAGGCGGAAGTCGAGCCTTGTATCAGGAGTGTGATGACCGTCGACATGATCTCGAAACCGCATGAGCGCCTGGCCGAAATTCTGGCGGGCGAGATGGAGGCCGTGAACGGGCTGATCCGTACGCGGATGGCGTCGGACCATGCGCCACGTATCCCGGAAGTGACGCAGCACCTGGTCGAAGCCGGTGGAAAACGCCTGCGCCCGATGCTGACATTGGCCGCAGCACGCCTGTTTGGCTATTCCGGCGACCACCACCTGCGCCTTGCGGCGACGGTCGAGTTCATCCACACCGCCACCCTGCTGCATGACGACGTAGTGGATGAGAGCGCGCAGCGACGCGGCCGCCCGACCGCCAATCTGCTGTGGGACAACAAGTCCAGTGTTCTGGTTGGCGATTACCTGTTTTCACGCAGTTTCCAGCTTATGGTCGAAACGGGTTCGCTTCGGGTTCTGGACATCCTTGCCAATGCCTCTGCAACAATTGCCGAAGGCGAAGTGCTGCAAATGACAGCCGCAACCGATCTGCGTACGGATGAAAACGTTTATCTACAGGTTGTGCGTGGTAAGACGGCGGCATTGTTCTCGGCCGCAACCGAGGTGGGCGGTGTGATCGCAGGCGCCTCGGAAGAGCAGATCCAAGCGCTTTTCGACTATGGCGATTCATTGGGCATCGCGTTCCAGATTGCCGATGATCTGCTGGATTATCAGGGCAACAGCAAAACGACCGGAAAAAACGTTGGCGATGACTTCCGTGAACGGAAACTGACCCTGCCTGTCATCAAAGCCGTGGCGCAAGCCACGCCGGAAGAACGCGCCTTTTGGGAGCGTACGATTGAAAAGGGCCGGCAGCAGGACGGTGATCTGGATCACGCCCTGGGTCTGATGAACAAATACGCCACGCTCGAAGAAACCCGGCAAGATGCTTTAGGTTGGGCAAATAAAGCCAAAACCGCTTTGGCTGTATTGCCTGACCACGAAGTTCGCAATCTGCTGCGCCAACTGGCCGACTACGTGGTTTCGCGCCTCAGTTAAGCTGCGTGGCACGGCACCACCAATCGGGATGGGCTGCGCCGATATCATACGCCGCGAAATGCGCATCTTTCATCGTCGGATAAAGCGCAAAGCAAGTTGATCCTGACCCTGACATGCGCGCCACCAGAGCGCGATTGGTCATGTTCAGCTCGTCCAGCACCTGTTCAATCTCACGCGCAACACCCATGGCAGGCACTTGCAGATCATTGCGCTGTTCGCCCAGCCACTGGGCGCAATCGTCAGCGCTTGCAAAGTCCGGGATAACCTCAGGCATCGGCGGATTTTCTCTGG
Source organism: Ruegeria sp. YTSB088 (assembly GCF_059609825.1). Lineage (NCBI taxonomy): Bacteria > Pseudomonadati > Pseudomonadota > Alphaproteobacteria > Rhodobacterales > Roseobacteraceae > Ruegeria > Ruegeria sp. YTSB088. Next base: position 147,500 of record NZ_JBXWMM010000007.1, read on the forward strand.
ACGATAGCGCGTCGAAAACGGCACCTGTCGGCACCTGTACATTCGGGTTGACCAAAAGGGCGGGCAGGTGCGGAAGGTTCACCGCCGCCAACCGATCGCCAATGCCCTGCATTCTTATCGCCCGGCCCTTCAGGCAGACGGGTACATCTGCCCCCAGTGTCAACGGCAGCTCCGGCGGGATGTCGCAACCCTGCCCTGCCAAAGCCCCAAGTGTTGCGGCAGCATCCGAAGAGCCCCCCCCGATGCCCGCCCCATGCGGCAGAGATTTGCTCAGGTCGATATGCCCGGTCCAACCAACGCCCTCAGCCGCTTTCCAGACCAGGTTTCGGCGGTCCGCGGGTACTCCATCGACAAACTCGCCACGCACGTCCAAAGACAGCTCTGGACCGGGTCTGAATGTCAGCTGATCACCCAGATCAGCGAAAACCACCAGCGAATCCAACAGGTGATAACCGTCCTCACGACGGCCTGTGACATGTAGGGTCAGGTTGATCTTGGCGGGCGCAAACGCCTTAATTTCCATTGGCGACTTTCAATGGCTCCGAACCTTCTTCGGCCAAGACGGCATCCAGCCCGACTTCGATCTTGCGCCGGATGCGATCGGGATCAGCTTCGCCATCAGCATCTTCCGGGTCGATAAAGGACAAGGCGCGGCTCCACTGGAACTCGGCCTCACGTGCGCGCCCGACAGCCCAATAGACGTCACCCAGATGATCATTGACCACCGGATCGACCGGCATCAGCTCAACCGCACGCTCCATGTGTTCGACGGCCTCGTCGTAACGCCCCAGACGGAACAGAACCCAACCCAGACTGTCCACGATGTAGCCGCTGTCCGGACGAGCAGCTACAGCGCGTTCGATCATGTCCAGCGCTTCGTCCAGCTTTTCTTTGCGCTCAACCAGCGAATAACCCAGATAGTTCAGAACTTGGGGCTGATCCGGGTTCAGCTCCAGCGCCCGGCGGAAATCAGCTTCGGCCTGATCCCAGCGCTTCAGCCTTTCATGGCTGATTCCACGCGCGTAATGCAGGAACCAGTTCCCACCCGCTGCACTATCCGTCAGGGCAATCGCAGTGTCGTAAGAAGCCACCGCGGCCGCATAGTTTTCCTGTCGCCGCTGCAGGTCTGCCAAAGCGACGTGCACACCCGGCAAGTCGGGGTTTTGCGCAGCCAGGTTTTGCAACACTTCGACGGCGGCATCGGTTTTTCCAGAACGGTCCAAAACTTCGGCCCGGCCCAATTCGGCCGCGTGGTGATCGTTGCTGTCCGCTGGGACCAGACGGTACGCCTCAACCGCCAAATCATATTGCTGCAAGTTTTCCAGCAGATCTGCACTCAGCAAAATGGCGTCCACATGATCGGGCCGCAGGAAACTGGCCAAGCGTGTGTACAGCAGAACATAGTCGGCTGAAGCTTCGCTGTTCAACGCGGCACCGACGGTAAAGTATATTTCGGCCATGCCGTCCTGAGCGGATCGGACATGAGTGAACGGCAAGGTTTCTCCTGCTTCCAATTGGCTCAAATAGGTCTCGATGGTCGGGTCACTGCCTGCCACAAACACCTCGTCCAGAAACTGAATGGCGTCCTCGTTGCGATCAAGCTGCGACAAAATCTCGGTGCGGGCCAACGCAGCCCGACGCGAGAACCGGGCAACCGTTCCATCATTGTCCGCAAGTATCGCCTCTGCGCCTTCGAAATCACCGATAGACGCCAATGCCATCGCCTTGTGATAAAGCGCGAATTCCCTGAGGCCATCCTGAGTGGCGACAGAATCGAACTGATCCATCGCCTTCGTCATCTCACCTTGTCCCAGATAAGCCCAGGCGATCATCAGGCCATCAACAAGAGGACCGACACCCTGTGTTTCAGGGTCACGGGCCAGTAGTTCGTCAAATTTTCCCTGGGCAATCAAATTGACCGATATCACCATCCGCGCAGCCTGGCTGGGCAAGTTGGCTTTCTCGATCTGCTGGGCGACAGGCAGCGCGCGGGCCACTTCCCCCAAAGCGATGCGGGCAACTACAACACTTTCCAGCAGCAGCGCATTTTGGGGATCAAACCTGAGGGCCTGAGCGTAGTACCGTTCAGCGGCAGAATAGTCGCTTTCGTAAATCGCCTGTCGCCCGGCCAGATATGATCCGGCACTCGATTCCGAATAGGCCGGGACTGCGACCGACGACATGAGAAGCACGGACAAAGCCGCGCGACGAACCAGGGAAACCACCGAAATCCTGCCTTGCTATCGTTGACTGAAGGTTAAGCTAGGGCTTCGGCAGGCAAGAGGCAATGGCAGAGCCTTCATGACGCTGCCATTGCCCGTTTTTTGCTTACATGTTCGGATAGTTTGGTCCGTCACCGCCCTGCGGTGTGGTCCAGGTGATGTTCTGACTGGGATCCTTGATGTCGCAGGTTTTGCAGTGAACACAGTTCTGGAAATTGATCACGAATCGCGGACCGTCTTCGTCTTCGACCATCTCATATACACCTGCCGGGCAATAACGCTGCGCCGGTTCGTCGAACTTGGGCAGGTTGACCTTTACCGGGATATCAGGATCGGTCAGACGCAAATGGCAAGGCTGGCTTTCCTCGTGGTTGGTCGCTGCGAACGACACATTCGTCAAGCGATCGAAAGACAGCGTTCCATCCGGCTTCGGATAATCGATTGGCTGGTGCTTACTGGCTTCTTCGGTCGATAATGCATCGTTTTTGCCGTGACCCAGCGTACCGAACAGTGAAAAGCCAAATGTGTTGGTCCACATGTCCAGACCACCCAACATCAGGCTGGCGGTCAGGCCCCACTTCGACCACATCGGCTTGACATTGCGAACCTTTTTCAGGTCGGAACCAATCGCACCATTACGAACTTCAGTCTCGTAAGCCGTCAGTTCATCGCCCGAACGCTCGGCCTTGATGGCGTCAAACGCCGCTTCAGCCGCCGCTTTGCCCGACAACATCGCGTTGTGGTTGCCCTTAATGCGCGGCACGTTGACCATGCCTGCCGAACAGCCCAACAGAGCCACGCCCGGCGCAACCAGCTTGGGCATAGACTGATAACCACCCTCGGTGATCGCACGAGCACCGTAAGCGACGCGCTTGCCGCCTTTCAGCAGATCAGCAACCATCGGGTGGTGCTTGAACCGCTGGAATTCCATGTAGGGATACAGGTGCGGGTTCTTGTAGTTCAGGTGAACAACGAAGCCGACATAAACTTGATTGTTTTCAAGATGGTAAATGAACGAACCGCCGCCTGCGTTGCTGCCCAACGGCCAGCCCATTGTGTGCGTGACGCTGCCTTCCTTGTGCTTGGCCGGGTCGATCTCCCAGATCTCTTTCATGCCGACACCGTATTTCTGCGGCTCTTTGCCGGCAGACAGATCGTATTTGGCAATCACTTCCTTGGAAAGAGAACCCCGGACGCCTTCCGACAGGAACACATATTTGCCGTGCAGCTCCATCCCCGGTTCGGTGTTGGGGCCATAGGAACCGTCTGGTTCCAGACCGAAGACACCGGCAACCACGCCTTTGACCTCGCCATTTTCGCCATAGACCATTTCCGAGCACGCCATGCCCGGGAAGATCTCGACACCCAGTTCCTCGGCCTGTTCGGCCATCCAGCGGCAGACATTGCCCATCGACACGATGTAGTTGCCGTGGTTGTGCATCAGGGGCGGCATCGGGAAGTTCGGGATACGGACCTGACCCGCCTCTCCCAGCATGTAGAACTTGTCGTCCTTGACCGGTACATTCAGCGGCGCGCCTTTTTCCTTCCAGTCCGGGATCAGAGCATCCAGACCACACGGGTCGAGAACCGCGCCCGACAGGATATGCGCGCCAACCTCCGAACCTTTTTCCAGAACCACAACGTTCAGGTCGGCATCCAGCTGTTTCAAACGGATGGCCGCAGACAGGCCCGCAGGACCTGCACCCACGATCACCACGTCATATTCCATCGCTTCGCGTTCAATCTCGGCCATCGCGGGCTCCCTAGCTAACTTTCCGAATTGGCGCTGTCACCGCATGATCTGCGCAATTTTGTTTCACGGCTGATTACATGGTCTCAAAGACATTGGTCAATCGAAACACGGCGTAACAAGGGGGCTATTCGACACATCAACCTTCCGGTGTGTCCCCCATCAGGTATCTGGGACCGCTACCATTCGATTTTGCGCGGTCATCGGGGTTATAGAGCGCACATTTCGGCAAGCTCAGACACCCACACCCGATGCAGTCATCGAGGTTGTCGCGCAACCGCGTCAGGGTATCGATTCGCTGATCCAGATGGGCCCGAAGCTGTACACTAATGGCCTTCCAGTCCTGCGGCGTCGGTGTGCGATTTCCCGGCAGGCCCGACAACACCTCACGGATTTCAGGCAGGGTCAGGCCGAACTGCTGCGCAATCATGACAAAACTCAGCCGCCGAATATCGGCCCGTTGGTAACGTCGCTGCCCGCCCGCGTTGCGCCAGGGCGAAATCAGACCCTGTGCTTCGTAATACCGGATGGCCGACACGGCCAGCCCTGTGCGCCGGGCCAATGCGCCAATCGCCAGCCCCTCTGAAACAGCCATCACACCCTCACAAAAAACACCTTGACCTAAAGTTAGGTTTAGAAATTACGGTGAGTCGGGACAAGCCAAAAAACACAGGAGATCCCATGATGGCGACGCTTGAACACACCAATTTCACTGTCCGCGACCCGCAGGCCTCGGCCGGTTGGATGCAAAAGGTCTTTGGCTGGAAAACCCGTTGGGAAGGCCCTGCAATTGCCGGTGGATACACTGTGCATGTCGGCTCGGCCCATACGTATCTGGCGCTGTATAAACCTGACGACCCGAAACAGTCGGATGAAAGCAGCTACGATGTGGTCGGAGGGCTGAACCATGTTGGCGTGCTGGTCGAAGATATCGATGCGACCGAAGCCAAAGTGCGCGATGTGGGGTTCGAACCCCACAACCACGCCGATTACGAACCTGGACGTCGATTCTATTTCAGAGATGATAACGGCATCGAGTTCGAAGTGGTGCAATATGATTGAGATGATTTGGCTTTGCACCCCGTCGCAGCGTTGGCGCAGGTCGCGGCATCCCGATCATCGGCACAGGCCCCATCCTAAATCAAAACGGCGCGAAGTCGCGAATTGATCGCTGCTGGCGCTGACACCTCTTGCAATTCACGTGGCATTTGGGTCAGGTAACTGCCAACCTAACACTCGCCCCGACGCTCCTGTGCGGCGGGGCGACTCAATTTATGCGTGGACGTAGAGAGTATGGAAAAGATCCCGATGACGCCTGCGGGCAATGCCGCGCTCGCGGCTGAGCTGAAGAATCTCAAATCCGTTGAACGCCCGGCGATCATCGAAGCGATCGCATCGGCTCGGGAACTGGGCGACCTGAAGGAAAACGCCGAATATCATTCTGCCCGCGAAAAACAGGGCTTCATCGAAGGTCGCATCAAGGAACTGGAAGGTATCCTGTCGCTTGCCGACGTCATTGACCCGTCCAAGTTGACCGGCGCAGTCAAATTTGGCGCAAAGGTTACATTGGTCGACGAAGATACCGAGGAAGAAAAGACCTGGCAGATCGTTGGTGAATACGAGGCCAATATCGAAAACGGCCTGCTGAACATCAAATCCCCTATCGCCCGCGCCCTGATCGGCAAAGATGAAGGGGACAGTGTCGAAGTGCGTACACCCGGCGGCGTGCGCTCTTACGAAATCCTGAGTATCGAGTACGCCTGACCGGAGCGCATGTAATGTCGGGGCCAAAACCTGACCCGGAAACCGAAAAGCCGACGTCGCTGGGCATCTATGATCGCCCGAAGACTCCGGCTGTCACCGAAATCGAGATTGCCGCACTGGTGCTCAGCCTGATCTGGCTGGTGGTGTCGGTCGTCTTTCTCGTGCTGCCCGGCCAAGGGCAGAACGGTGGCTTTGTCGTCGCCTTTCTGGCCGTGTTCATGCCCGTGGCGATGATCTGGGTTGCGGCCACCGCGATGCGCGCCAGCCGGGTGATGCGAGAGGAAAGCGAACGCCTGCAAACAGCAATTGACGCGATCCGACAAGCCTATGTGGCGCAGCAGCAACGCGCCTCCAGCACTTATGAACCCGCGGTAACCAAAAAGCTGGACGAAATCGCTGCGGCCACACGGAAAACCGAAGACGCCTTGGCAACATTCTCGAGCAAACGCACCGCGCGCTCTGCCGCAGCGGCGCAGCCTTCCACTCAGGGCGACCAGACCTCGTTGGAACTTGGGACACCTGCGGAAGAGATCACTTCACCACTGAGTACCGAGGTTTTCATCCGCGCACTGAATTTCCCCGAAACGCAGGACGACACCGAGGGGTTCAATGCACTGCGTGTTGCATTGAAGGACCGCAAGACGGCACAGCTTGTGCAAGCTTCGCAGGATGTTCTGACGCTGCTCAGCCAGGAAGGCATCTACATGGATGACCTGCGCCCCGACATGGCCCGGCCAGAAATCTGGCGCCAGTTCGCCCAGGGCACACGCGGGCGAGCTGTGGCGGCGCTGGGGGGTGTACGCGACAGATCTTCACTTGCACTGACGGCAGCCCGAATGAAACAGGACCCGATTTTCCGCGACGCCGCTCACCATTTCCTGCGTCGGTTTGACAAGATGATGGCCGAGTTTGAACCCACGGCAAGCGATGCGGAACTGAGTGAATTGGGTGAAACCCGAACGGCACGCGCATTCATGTTGCTGGGCCGCGTGGCAGGCACGTTTGATTAATCCGGCCCGACAACCCACGACATTTTGGTCGCACTGCTGAAATTGAACAGATACTTCAGCGGTCCGGTTTTTTCTTGACCCAAAGGCAGAAACCCCTCGCGCTCGTACAAGCTGCGGGCCCGGGGGTTTGTGTCGATGACATCAAGCTGAACCTCTGACATGTTGTGGTTACGGGCCTCGCACTTGATGGCATTCAGCAATGCCGTGCCCACTCCTTTGCCGCGCGCCTCGGCAGCGACAAAAATACCATCCATCTGGAACACGCCCGGTTTCAGCTCGCGCTCCAGCACGCTCAGAACCAAAGCGCGCCAGATAGCCCCGAACCAGCCATAGACCCGCGCCAGGTCGGACATATTGCCCCCCGCAAAAGAGCCGTCACGTGTCTTGAAACCCGCCAGACCCAGCACCCGGCCCGTTTCATCCCGCGCAACCAGCGCGAAATCCGGGTTCAATGCGATTTCAAAGAAAGCCAATCCTTTTTCGTCCGGCCCCATGACTTTGCCCAGCTTGGCCGAAAATGCCTGCCAGAACAGGGCCGCCGCTTGCGCGCGTTCCTGATCGGCGAACTCTCTGGAAATTGTGACCGTCACAACCCGAAACTTCCATACGGGAGGAAACGGACCATATCGCCCGGTTTGACGTGACGCGCACCGTCCTCGATTTCGACCAACCCTTCAGCCCAGCTGAGACCACTGATCCGGCCTGACCCTTCCGAGTGGAAGACTTCGGCCCGCCCATCGCGCATTCTGGCGCGCAGATATTCCCGGCGACCCGGTTTTTTACGCTTTTCAAAGGCGGCAGGCACTTCGAAACCCTGCGGTTCAGCCCAGCCTTCGCCGGACATCAACCCCAAAGCCGGGCGCGCGAAGATCAAAGTACAGACCATGGCCGCAACCGGGTTTCCGGGCAGGCCAAACACCGGCACGCCGGACCACAAACCCAGAGCCAGCGGCCGCCCGGGCTTCAACGCAATGCGCCAGTGCTGCATCGCCCCGGCCTGACGCAACAGGGCTGAGACGTGGTCCTCGTCGCCTGCTGACGCGCCACCACTGGTCAAAATCACATCCGCCTGTTTTGTTGACTGGTCCAATCGATCCCGCAAGGCGTCCCGATCATCCGAAACACGGCCCATATCCACGGGCACGAACCCCATCCGATCGATCAATGACAGCAGCAACGGGCGGTTGGCGTCGAAAATCTGACCCGGACCAGCGCGCTCTCCGGCTTCGACCAGTTCATCGCCCGTGGACACTACAGCCACGCGAAGCGGTTTGCGTACGTTGACTTCGGCAATCCCCACGGCAGACAGCAGCGCAAGATCGGCGGGGGTCAGCCTGCGCCCGGCAGGAAGAGCGATATCGCCTGCGGTCACGTCCTCTCCCGCGCGCCGTGTATTTGCGCCTTTTTTAAGCGGGCCGTGGAAAGCAATGTGGCCGTCTTTGACCGTGACATCCTCTTCCAGAATAACCGTATCCACCCCGTCAGGCAGCGCCGCACCCGTCAGCACGCGCAATGCCCGGCCTTGAGGCACGTCACCGTCGAACGGAATTCCCGCCGCCGCACGCCCGTCAATCAATGGCATGATCTGTGGGCCATCGGGGGCGGGGCCAGCAAACCCGAACCCATCCACAGCCGTATTCGGTAACGGCGGGTTCGAGCGTCGGGCGACCACATCCCCGGCCAGAATGCGCCCGCTCGTGTTGTTCAGCGCAACCGTCTCAACTGACGTGATCGGGTGCAGCCTGTCGCGCAAATAGGCTAGAGCGTCATCGACCGGTGTCCAGTTGACCCCGGCAGGCAACGCAAAACAATCGTTCCGCAACGGAGGCGGGGCTATGTTCGGCTTGTCCTGAGGCACACCCAATATCCAACCTTCCTCTGCCGCTGAGACGTTCAATTGCGCATCCAACTCCTGCTCTGTCAGACGCGACAGAGTCAAGGCAACCTGTTCAACCTGCCAAGCGTCCTTGATCCGTCCATCCGGTGCTGCGCCAAGGGATAAAGACGGCCAGATTTCCACGAAGGCGACGGGTTTATCCAGCGGCTCGAACGGCCAGACAGAGACTTGCCCGGTAAACCGGTGGCGAAGCCGGTTCAGAACCGGCAATCCCATCATAACTTGTCCGCCAACCGCGCCTGCCCCTGCCATCTGCCAGCAAGTGAAGCTGCCTTTTGCCAGAGTCTCAACGACACGGCGGTCCGGGAACGGGTTTGAATAGCCCGTTTTGGTACGTGGCAGACCGTCAATATCTCGGCGCAATCCGTTCATCCAGAACGGGCCGAGACCACCAAACCGCAAGTTGATCCGACCCGCCAGATCAAAGCGATTGTTGGCCTTCGGGGAATCCTCGATATGTTGGTCGAACCAGTCCCACAAAGCCAGCGGATCGTCCGTACCGGTCATCGCGCGGGCGAATCCGCAAGGATATCCAAAAGGAAAATCGAACCCAAGAAGCAGACGGCGACCGGCCTTCAGTTCGGCTCGGATCAGAGTATCCAACCATTGCTCTGCAACCAGCCTGTTACGCAGGTATTCGGGGTCAAGCACTTTTCCATTACGTACAATGCAGGCCCAGATCGCATCCTTGCGCGGGGTCGGCCCGGTGTCGTTCCCCCCAGACCAATCCACCATTGCAAAGGTTTGCAACGGGCTCACAATCCGACCTCTTTCAGTATGAAATCCGTGACGCCGGCCGTGTCGTTCAGATCAAAAACCGGGCGATCCAGATCCAGCGCGGTGTCACTGGCCACCGCGCGGATGGTGCCGTTTTCAGGTGCCATCAGCGCGTTACCCGCCGCGACGCGATACGCTTCGATCTTGGGGTGGTCCTCGCGCTTGAACCCTTCGACCAGCACCAGATCGACCGGCGAGAGCCGCGCCAGCAGTTCGGCGAGGGGCGGTTCAGGCGCGCCCCGCAATTCCTGCATCAGAGCAATGCGTAGCCCCGAGGCAAGCAATACCTCGCTGGCCCCTGCCACGCGGTGCCGGTGACTGTCCGTGCCCGGCTGATCCACATCGACGCTGTGATGCGCGTGTTTGACCGTAGAGACCGAGAAACCCCGGCTGGTTATCTCGGCCACCAGCCGTTCCATCAGCCCGGTTTTGCCGGCATTCTTCCAGCCCGTGACGCCATAGACCCTCATGCTTGCTCCAACAAAGTTCGAGCACGGTCCAGATCTTCAGGCGTGTTGACGTTGAAGAACGGATCGAACGGGTCGGCGTTGAACAAAGCCTCGCGCCCGTCATGTTTGTCAGTCCACATCACCACCTTGCGCAACCCGTCCATCAGCGCCCCCCGCAGATCATCGCGCAGCGCCACGGGCCAGATCCCAAAGGTCGGGTGTCGGTTGACCCGCTTGCCCCCGCCGGATTTCAGCGCCTCGTCGCCCGTACGCGGCGTGGTGGCCAACACCAGAGGGTGCACCTGCCCTTCCGCAGCCTGTGTCAGTCGCGCCACCAGGTCGCGCGGGAAGAATGGCGTGTCTGCGGCAACCGTCACGATGCTGTCTGCCCCCTGCCCTGCCGCCCAGTCGAGCCCGGCCAGCACACCGGCCAGAGGGCCCGCAAATCCGTTGATCGTATCAGGCAGGACGGGCAGGTTCAGGTCGGCGAAACGCTCGGGGTCTCCATTGGCGTTCAACGCCAGGCCACTCACCTGTGGAGCGATACGTTCGATAACATGGGACAGCAGGCTCTGCCTTCCAATCTGCAGCAGACCTTTGTCGCCACCGCCCATACGTGTGGCCTGCCCGCCTGCGAGAATTATGCCGAGCGGTTTGGTCATGATGGGTCTTCGATATCCGGCCATTTTCGAAATTTCTCCAGCGGTGTAAAAACCCAAACCCCATTGCCCGCACCAAGCAAAATGAAACACAGGCTCAAAGGAAGTCCGGAAAAGTCGGCCAAAACATGGCTGAAGCGAATGGAAGCGAGAAACAGCACCAAAACCGCCATAGGCGCGAAAAACGACCAGAAATAGCACCGATACCTGCGGAGTGATCGTCGGATTTCGTCGGGTAATACGACTGAGTCCGGCAAACCTTGAAGGAGGATACGTTGCAATACAGCGCTTTGTTTTTTCACCGCCAATCCCCAAGCTGCCCACCCCATCCGGAATGGGGCAAACAGGTCAAATGTACCGATATAGTCTCTTGCGTCCCATCCCAATCGATTCAGAGTTTCCTCGTCCAACCGTGCCATCCCGTCTACGATGGTCCGTTTGCTGCGCGCGTAGTTTCGGGCAGCAAGAATGCTCAGCGGTAAGATACTGACCGTCACAACAATCAAGAAAAAGAGTCTGAGAGTTTCCAAAATCATCCTGCACTTTTGCGGCGGTGTTTCTTGTCCTCGCCTGACACGGTAGACGGGTCCACGTCGCGCAGCAGACGGTCGTCACCCGAGAGGCAGACAAAGCGCTGCCCGCGCATCCTGCCGATCAGCGTCAGCCCGACTTCGCGCGCGATCTCGACACCCCATGCGGTGAAGCCTGAGCGGGAGGCCAGAACCGGAATGCCCATCATTGCTGTCTTGATCACCATCTCGGATGTCAGGCGACCGGTGGTATAGAGAATCTTGTCCTCCGCCGCCTCATTCTCGGACAGCATCCAGCCTGCAATCTTGTCGACGGCGTTATGGCGGCCCACGTCTTCCATATACACCAGCGGGCGGTTTTCACGGCACAGGACAGTGCCGTGGATTGCCCCGGCCTCGAGATACAGCGACGGGGTGCGGTTGATCTTCGAGGCCAGTTCGTACAGCCACGAAGTACGCACCTGAACCTGCGGCAGTTGCACGTCCTCAAGCCCCTCCATCATGTCGCCAAACACCGTACCTACGGCACACCCGCTGGTGCGCGTCTTTTTCTTCAGCTTATCCTCGTAAGACGTCTGGCGCGCGGTGCGGACGATCACGGTTTCAAGATCGTCATCATATTCCACGCGCGTGATTTCGTCATCCGCCAGTAGCATCCCCTGATTGCGCAGAAAGCCCAGCGCCAGATATTCGGGGTAATCGCCAATGGTCATCGCTGTCACGATTTCCTGCGCGTTGAGGAATATCGTCAACGGGCGCTCTTCGACCACCGAAATCTGGTTGATTTCGCCGTTCTGGTCCACGCCCTCAACCGCGCGGGTCAGGCGTGTCGCGCCCGGATCAGGGGCGATAAGATAGTTCGACAGATCGAATTCCGTGGCCAATTGCAACCCCTTCCCAAGACAGTTACTGCTGCACGCATCACCATAGGATTTAGCCATGGCCTCTGCCACATCCAAGTCATACTTCTGGAAAGGTTTTCGGGACGGGACGCCGTTCATCTTCGTCGCCGTGCCCTTTGGCCTTCTGTTTGGTGTTTTCGCGACCGAAGCCGGGCTGACCCTTGTTCAGACGATGGCCTTTACATCAACCGTTTTTGCCGGAGCAGCGCAATTCGCGGCCCTGCAACTGTTGCAGGACAACACCCCGACCGTGATCATCGTAATCTCGGCGCTGGCCGTGAATCTGCGTATGGCGATGTATTCCGCATCACTGACACCTTACCTGGGTTCCGCGCCAATGTGGCAGCGTGCCTTTGCGGCATATCTGACCGTGGATCAATCTTATGCCTGCTCCATCGTGCGGTTCGAGAAAGAGCCTGACCTGTCAGTGCCACAACGCATGGCCTATTTCGTGGGCTCTGTCACGCCGATCACGCCGCTCTGGATTCTGGGCACCTATCTGGGCGCAGTGCTGGGTGCACAAATACCGGAAAGCTGGGCGCTGGATTTTGCCCTGCCTATTACCTTTCTGGCCATGATAGGGCCTATGATGCGGACCTTTGCACATGTGGTCGCAGCACTTGTGGCCATCACGGTTTCGTTGCTGACGGTCGCAATCCCGTTCAATCTAGGTCTGTTGATCGCCGGATGCGCTGGAATGATTGCCGGAGCGCAAGCGGAACTGATCCTCGAACGTAGAAAGACGCAGTCATGACGCAGCCGGAGTCCGTCACCATCTGGGCCATTATCATCGGGCTTGCCATCGGCAGTTATGCGCTTCGCTTTGTCTTTATCGGTTTTGTAGGTGATCGCACGATGCCGCCCTGGCTGCTGCGTCACCTGCGGTATACAGCGGTGGCCATCCTTCCTGCATTGATCGCACCGCTGGTTGTCTGGCCATCGGCCACCGAAGGACAGCCCGATCTGCCCCGTATGTCGGCGGCGGCTGTTGCCCTGATAGTGGGAGTGATCAGCAAAAACGTGCTGGCGGCCATCTTTTCCGGGGCCGCCACGCTCTATGGTCTGCTTTATCTACTGAGTTGAGACAGCGTTCAGCTGGTTGAGACGCGCATTGTTCGCCGCCAACCCTTTTTGCAGATCCGCATCGTCGTTTTCCCGGTATTCTTCGGTCACGACGCCCGGAATCTGTGCGAACTGTTCCGACAATTTCACCGGATAGAACGTCACATCGATCTGCTCGAATCCCGGCACCTGCTTCAACAGTTGCGAAGTCGCGTTGGTGCAGAATGCGCCGGCGACCGGACCGGACTGCTTTGCCAGTTGCAAGGCGATTTCAGCCTGTTGCGGGCTCACCTGTATGGTCTGTATACGGGCATAATGCGTTTCGCGCGCGTGCGAGCTGCGATAGGCCCGCTCGACCGCCGGGGTAATGCCATAGAGCACGTCATCCTTCACAGGAACAACATCCGCCCGGAACGAACCGGCAGGGTCAAAGATCACCCGCTCGCTACCCGAAATCATCAGCGACGTATGTGCACCCGATCCGGTGCGGGTGCTGATCATCGTGTAAAGCGTCAGCGTCGATAGCCCCGGATCACTGTAGGACCGGGATACGACTTCATTCTGATCCGCCTGAGGACGGCTTGAATTGGCACAGCCTGCCAGCGTCGCTGCCAACAAGCAGGCAATCAAAATCCTGAGCAATTTAGCCCCCAATACTATCAGGAGGCGAAAACCGCCAGGAACAGGCACAGGAAGGCAATGGCGACTACACACCACGTGGTGGCTTTGATGAAACCATTGAAAGTTTTGGTTTGGACCGTGATGTCCATTTCGCCGTGCTTGTATTCAGCCATGAGTCTCAGATTCCCAATTCGCGTGTTTGATCTGTTGGATAATAGAAAATACAACGCCTGTCACCACGTCTTTCACGCGCAAGATGCGCTTACTTGAGAACCGAGCAACCGGGATACCCGAAACCCCACCGCCAGGGCAGGCCGCTACAGGGCCCGCCACCGAATCGCACCGCCCCATACATTGCATCCGCAGTGATCGCGTGCACGCTGCGAATCTGGTCAGGTGTCATGTCGTACCGGTCGGCATAATCTTCTGCATGGCGGTCTCCGTGCTCTACCACACAGGCGTGCAAGGCGTCATCCGCAGCCAGACGTGCGTCATAGCTTTCCTCGGTCGTCTCCGCTCCTCCTGCATTGTGATAAGCCCGGTCATGGGTCACGCAGCAATACTCCCATGGCGGGTGCTCTTGATACAGTTCGCCAACTTGCGGAAACTGCTTTGCCACCCAGCGCCAACTGGCTGACAACCCGCCTGAACAGCCGTCAGTTTCAAACGAGGTCAGTTCGGCGCCCTCGCTTTGTTCGATCAGCGCGCGGTGGCCCGGCATTTCAAATCCTCGCATCAAATCCTGAGCCCATGCCGACAGTGGCAGCAGAGCCAGAATCAGCGCCAGTTTAAGGGCTTTCATCGCGCATCGCCTCTGTATCGACCTGCAATCCAAACGTAGTGGCCAGCCACAGCAACAGTCGCTCACCCGGCCCCATTTCAGCGCGCACGCGCAAAACCTCATTGGCCATGGCCGGGCGGTCGGTGATCAGACCATCCACCCCCATCGAGGCCATTCTGGACATCTGCAACGGATCATTCACAGTCCAGACGTAGATATCCTTGCCCGCGTCCTGCACCTTGCGGATCAGTCCCGGTGTCACCATGCCTGCATTGACCGCAACAAATTCGCCTTCAAGCCCCGACAGATCCCCGACAGCCGTGGCCGCCAGCACTCCAGAGCGCCAGTCGGGGCGCAACTTTTTCATCTTTTGCACAGCCGGGTACTTCAGCGACATGGTAGCAATGTCGCCCTGCATCCCGAGCTCTTCGACAAGGTGGATCACCCGGTTTTCCAAATCAACGTCATGACCATAGTATTTCAGTTCGATAAGGACCTTGGACTTGCCCCTGGCCGCTTCCAGAACCTCTCGCAGGGTCGGGGTCCGCTCCGCGGCGTATTCCGGCCCGAACCAGCTTCCAATGTCGATATCAGCCACATCCTGTATCGTAGCATCCCAGACCTTCAGGTTGACGCCGGCCAACTTCATGAAATCGCTGTCATGGGCCACGATAATCACATCATCCGCCGTTTCCTGAACGTCTATCTCAACCCAGTCCGCACCATCCTCGATCGCTTTCAGGACCGAGGCCATTGTGTTTTCCGGTCGTAAAGCCGCAGCGCCCCGGTGACCGATGACCTCAGCATGATCCGGCGCCTGCACCCGTTCCAGCCGGCTTTGACCGAACCAAAGGCCAATGCCCAATGCCGCCAGGGCCGCTGCGACAGTCACAAGTACAGGTACGCGGACCCTTCGGGGTTCGGGATGGGGAACTTCTTTTGTCTCAGCTTCGAAAAACGCGTCCAGCACAACCGCCAGCGCGCCCAGCGCTGTTGCCGCCAGAACCAACCCCGCCAAGGACCAAAGCCCTGCGATGATCAGGCTGAGGATCAATGCCAGTCTGAGGCTGCCGCCTTCCTGCACCGGCACAAGCGCAAACAACAAACTTGCCATTGCAGCTATCAACGCCGCAATCACAAGCCGCATTCCCAGCCAAAGGGCAAGTTCGATCTTCAAGCGCCCGCGCTTGCCTTCCATCTTTTGTTCGCTTTTGGCGAATGCTCCGCGTGGTAAAGCACCTTCAAACAGGACCAAGTGCAGGGCCAGTGCCCATCCGGACAGACGGCGAATCAACACCCATGCCAACGCAAGACCGACAAGTCCAATAAGAACCACGGCCACCTGAAAGGCCGGAGGGTGGAACGTCAGGTAATAATTGATGTCATATTCCGTCAGCGTCCACCATGCGATCAACCCCGCGATGGCCACAAACGGCAGGGCAAGCAGCAAGACACGCAGGATGAACCGAACGGCAAACCCGAACAGTGCCGGAAAGCGGGACAGGTTCAGTGCCAGCGCCGCGCCCCCTGCGCGCCAGGGGTCGCCTTCCCCCATGCGCAAGGACCCGGCCATGACCGAGAACACAAAGACCTCGGCCAGCAAAAACAGGCTGAGCACCGCGACACCCGCGATGAACCCTGCCGGAGACAGCAGGAACATCGCAATGTCCTGGTCGGTCAGAGCGGTCTGATCTGACAGAGAGACCGCCAGATTGACGGCCACGGCCACACCCGGTGCGATCAACGCCACCAACAGCAAACGCACAGCGACATAGATTGGCACAAAGACCCAACGCCGGGCCCAAGCTTCGGCGTAGGCATGTGTTACTGCTTGAAAAAATGTTGTCACGTGGCGGCCTCCGGACTGATGCAGTCATTCAAAGGCGCGCACGCGTGAATTGCAAGTCAGCTGTCATTCAGATCCGCAGCCAGACGGAACCCGATACGGTTGGCAGGTTTATCCTCGACGGATTTAGGCAAAGCGCGCAGCATCACATTCAACTGACTGACATGCTGCACCAGTTGCGTGCGGGCCCCGGCCCCGCCCGATCCATAAAAAGTAATCATGTCGGGGTCGAAATACCCCATCCCCTCGATCCGCATTACGCCGGCATCGCCACCGGTGAAGCCCATGGCGACTTCGTGATCACCGTCCAGCGTCTTTTCGAAGTTCTGGATGTACATGATCAAGCGTTCGTAAGCCCATTGCGCAGGGCTTTTGTTCTTGACCGGCTTCTTCAAGCTCTCGGGCAGGTCCTTGGCACCGGATTGAGCGTTGGGATCTGCGTGCACCTCATGACACCGCGGCAAAGCAGCGGCTTCGGCGGCCTCGGCCGAGGTTTCGATCTGGTCCTGCATTCTTCTACCCTTTGCGCTGATACAGCCATGCCCCGTCGGCGCGTTGCGTCCGGGTTACTGCACCAATGTGGTAGAGATGATTCACATGCGCAACCGCCTCAACAAGCGCAAGCCCATATTCACCTTCACGGATCGTGCGCTTGAACAGAGGCAGAAAACAATCGGCGGCAGCTCTGGGCTGATCCAGATGTTTCAACAGGCGATCCAAAGCGCCGTGGTGGTTGTCGATAAGCTGCCTCATTCTAAGCGGCAGACCCGTAAAAGGCAGCTTGTGCCCGCCAAGGACCAGATGATCGGGCCGGGCAAGCGTTTGCAAACGCTCGCAGGCTTCCAGCCACGCTGAAACCGGATCGGCCATCGGTTCGGTGGCATAGACGCCCAGATTGGGACTGATCGAGCTGAGAATCTGATCGCCGCTCAACACCAGATTGTCATCACGGCTCCAGAAGGTGGCGTGTTCCGGCGCGTGGCCATTGCCCATATGAACGTCCCAGTCGCGGCCACCCATTCGGATCACGTCGCCCTGCTTGATCCGTTTAAAGCCCAGCGGCATGGGATAGACCGTGTCGGCAAAGTTGAACGGACGATCCTTCATCCGCGCATTCAGAACCTCGGGTGCCATGCCCGCGCAGCGATAGAAATCAAGCGTCTCCTGCGGCCATGTTTCCTGCACATCAAGCGTCAGCATTCGCGCAAACAGCCATGAGGTGCGGCTTGTGACCAGCTCGGCCCCGTGCTCCGACTGAAACCACCCGACATTGCCGACATGGTCAGGATGATGATGCGTCACCACCACACGGGTGATCGGTTTGCCCCCGAGAGGCCCACCCATCAGGGTTTCCCAGATACGCCGCGTCTTGTTCGACGACAGCCCGGTATCAATCACCGTCCAACCTTCGCCATCGTCCAGTGCGTAGATATTGACGTGATCCAGCGCCATCGGAAGAGGCAGGCGCATCCATAGAACGCCCTCGGCAACCTCGACGGCCTCACCCGGCGCAGGCGGTTCAGCCCACGGATACCTGATCCCCGAAACGCGATCCCCGTCCATCACGCCGCCAATTCGTCTGGGCTGAGCGAAAAGAGATCATCCGCCCCGCTTTGCACCCGCGCCAGAAGGCCGGAATGCTCGGGCAACAAGGCGTTGATGTAGTATCGCGCCAGCTTGGCCCGTGGTCCTTCCGGATCGGCCAGTGCCGCGGACAGGTGATAGTGCCCGCCAAGCACCCGGGCAAACGCCTGAAGATATGCCGTTGCGCCTGCAAATCGATCGTTCATGTCGTCCTGCGCCACCAACCATTCGGTGGCCTCGCGCAGGGTTTCTGTTGCCTCCCACACAGGACCGGCCAAATCGGGCATCGTCGTACGCGCGTGTTCTGCCTGTTCTTCGATCTCGTCCAGAAGGTTCGACGCCGCCTCCCCGCCGTCCATCATTTTGCGCGCAACAAGGTCCATGGCCTGAATGCCATCGGTTCCCTCGTAAATCGCGGTCACGCGAACATCGCGGGAATACTGCGCCGCACCTGTTTCTTCGACAAAGCCCATGCCCCCATGCACCTGCACGCCGGTTTCAGCCACGCTTATTCCGGTCCGGGCCCCAAAGTTTTTGCCGATTGGCGTCAACAACGCGGCCCGCGCAACCCAGTCTGTGTCGCCGGTGGCTTTCGCCATATCAATCGCCGTTGCGTTGGCCATGAGAATCGCACGCGCAGCAAAGATATCGGCGCGCATATCCATGATCATGCGACGCACATCCGCATGATCGATGATCGTACCCGAAGGCGTCCTGCCCTGCTTACGCTCCAGCGCATAGGCCAAAGCGTGCTGATAGGCACCTTCCGCAACGCCCACACCCTGGCCACCCACACCCAGGCGGGCGTTGTTCATCATGGTAAACATGGCCGCCATACCACCATGTTCCTTACCGACAAGCCATCCTTTGGCGCCGTCATATTGCATCACGCAGGTGGGTGAGCCATGCAGGCCCATCTTGTGTTCGACAGAAACAACCTTCAGGTCGTTGGCCACGCCGGGGTTTCCAGCCGCATCGGGGATGTATTTCGGTACCAGAAACAAGGAAATGCCCTTGGTGCCGGGCACACCGTCCGGCAGACGGGCCAGAACCAGATGGCAGACATTTTCAGCAAAGTCGTTGTCGCCCCAGGAAATGAAGATCTTCTGCCCGGTCACTGAGTAGGTGCCATCACCGTTTGGTTCGGCCTTCGAGGTCAGCGCACCGACATCCGATCCGGCCTGTGCTTCGGTCAGGTTCATGGTGGCAGACCACTCACCGGAAATCATTTTGGGCAGATACAGCGACTTCAGTTCGTCGCTGGCGTGATGTTCCAGCGCCTCGATCTGGCCCTGCGCCATCAGCGGAGCAAGTTGCAGCGACAGGCAAGCGGCGCTCATCATCTCGTTCACGGCAGTAGTGATGGCCATCGGTAGGCCCATACCGCCAAATTGAGGATCAGCGCTGATCCCGATCCACCCGCCTTCGGCAATCGCCTTCCAGCCATCGGCATAGCCCGGAGAACTGCGCAGCACGCCATTCTCAAGCCGTGCCGGTTCCAGATCACCGGCACGCTGCAATGGAGCCAGAACCTCTTCGCTCATCTTGGCTGCTTCGGTCAGGATGGCGCTGACGACATCGGCGCTGGCATCCGCGAAAGTCTCGGTGGCAGCGACCTGGTCGAACCCGACGACATGGTCCAGCAGAAATTGATAATCAGAGATTGGGGCGCGATATGGCATGGTTTCTCTCGGGGTCTAACGGATCAGAATACATCGGCGGGCTTGGAATCAAGTTCAAGCGCCGGTAAGCGTGTGGGCCTGAACCGATTACGTACCTTTCCTCAAGTTCCAGGCAACCAAAACGCGGCGTCATCAGATATGATCTCATCCGGCACACAGGAATTGACGGCAGATCCCGGCGGCATCGCACGGGCTGCCGATATGTTGCGTCAGGGTCTTCTGGTCGCTTTTCCGACCGAAACGGTCTATGGCCTTGGCGGCGACGCCCGCAACGGTCAGGCCGTCGCGTCGATCTACGAGGCCAAGGGACGGCCCAGCTTCAATCCGCTGATCGCCCATGTCGCCTCGGTGGGCGCGGCACAGCGGTTTGTGCAATGGTCGGATCATGCCGAGCAGCTGGCACAGGCCTTCTGGCCCGGTCCTGTGACCCTGGTTTTGCCGTTGCGCGAAGGACACGGGATTTCCTCACTGGTGACCGCCGGGCTGGACACTTTGGCTGTGCGCGTGCCCGCGCACCCGACGGCGCGTGCGCTGCTGGCCGACGTTGATGGGCCCGTCGCGGCCCCCTCGGCAAATCCTTCGGGTCAGATCAGCCCCACAACGGCAGCTCATGTGTGGTCCGGTCTTGGCGGAAGGATCGCGGCGGTTCTGGACGACGGTCCCTGCGGAGTGGGTCTGGAATCCACCATAGTCGGTCTGGCCGGAGAGCCCAGATTGCTGCGTCCGGGGGGCGTTGCATTGGACCGGATCGAAAGCGTGTTGAACATGCCTCTGCACCTGCATCAATCCGGCGATCTACTGACCGCTCCGGGACAGTTGCAGTCGCATTATGCGCCGGATGCGCCTGTGCGCCTGAACGTCACGGCCCGTCAGGGCGATGAGGTTTTGCTGGGCTTCGGGCCAGTAGAATGCGACCTGAACCTGTCTGTAGAAGGACGTCTGAGCGAGGCGGCCGCGAATCTCTTTGCAGCCCTTCACAGGTTGAACGAGACCGGGCGACCAATTGCCGTATCTCCGATCCCGAACACCGGATTGGGGGCTGCAATCAATGACAGGTTGCGCCGCGCCGCCGCACCACGCGACAGCTGATCAGGCCCGGCCAGCGCTGGCGGATAACGTCAGAGGATCCACACCGAGCGTCGCCAACGCAGCTTCCCATTTTTCGTCATCGGGCACGTCGAAGACAAGTTTCGTCGTGGCTTCGGTGGTCAGCCAGCCGTTCATGGCAATTTCGTCCTCAAGCTGGCCTGGCCCCCAGCCGGAATAGCCCAGCGTCAGCATCGAATTCAGCGGTCCGCTGCCAGACGCCAGATCTTCAAGCACATCCAGCGTCGCCGTCATGCTGAATTCCTCGGAAATATGCATCGAATGCAGATTGGCCTCATAATCGGAGCCATGCAGGACAAATCCGCGCGACATCTCGACCGGGCCACCGAAATGCACAAGGCGCTCTCCGATGACCGGGATACGACAGGCGATGTTCAGTTGCCCCAGCAACGTCTTGATTCGCAGATCCGAAGGCTTGTTCACGATCAATCCCATGGCGCCATCGTCGCCATGGCTGCACATATACACCACCGAATGGTCGAATCGCGGATCACCCATTCCGGGCATCGCAATCAACAGTTTTCCGGTCAGGTCCATGGGCCGTCATCTCATTGTCAGTTCACATCAACAATGGCCCCGCCGCACCATAGTTTGCAAGAGACGAACCCGTATTTCGACGGATTTCATCGCAGTGACCGGATCGTGACTTGGAATCCGCGCCAACGACGCGCATTTATGGGGTATGAAGATGTCGATGAAACCTACCGCTGTCGCCGCACTCGCGTGTCTGAGCCTGTCCGTCCCAGTTGCCGCGCAAGGCTTGGATGACGTGGTCCAGTTGGATGTTCTGGATGGCGGGCGGACGGCCAACGGCACCTACATGTCCGCTTTGAAGCTGACGCTCAAGGATGGCTGGAAGACCTACTGGCGCGCGCCAGGAGATTCCGGCATCCCACCCGAGTTCGACTGGAAGCGATCCAGCAATATCGGCCAGGTGGAAATCATCTGGCCCGCGCCAGAAATATTTGATCAGGATGGCCTACAATCGATTGGCTATGAAAACCAGCTGGTCCTGCCCATTAAGGTCACTCCGCGCAACCCGGCAAAACCGGTCCACCTGAAAGGCAGGATGGATCTGGGGGTCTGCAAAGACGTTTGCATCCCGGAACGCCTGGATTTCGACCACACGCTCGACGCCGACGCTGATCGCAACCCGGCGATTGCTGCAGCGCTGGCGCAACGACCCTATTCCGCGCGCGAAGCACGTGTCACCAAGACCACCTGTAATCTGACGCCCACGAAAGACGGAATGCGGATTGAAGCTCGGATGACGATGCCGTCTGCGGGTGGCCGCGAAGTCGCTGTTATCGAACCCGGCAATCCTGCTCTTTGGGCCTCGCAACCTGTGTCTCAGAGGCAAGGGGATACTCTGGTGGCCGAAGCAGAAATCATAAACGCATCAGGTGCACCATTTGCACTGGACCGGTCCGAGATCCGGATCACCGTTCTGGGTTCCAATCACGCAGTCGATATTCTGGGCTGCAGCGCGGGCTGAGTCCATGAGCCAATCCCCCAAGATCGGTGCGTTGGCGGTTGTTCTGCATCAGGACAAGGTTCTTCTGGTTCAGCGCAGCAAACAGCCGGACAAGGGGCTTTGGGGATTCCCCGGCGGCCACGTGGAGTGGGGTGAAACTGTTTTGCAGGCGGCGCAGCGCGAGTTGCAGGAAGAAACCTCGGTGATTGCGGAACCGTCACATTACCTGAGAAACCTGGATCTGCTGCGCCGCGACAAGGCGGGACAGGTTCTGTCCCATTACCTGTTGGTCGGCGTTGCCTGCCGCTATCAGTCTGGCACACCACAAGCCGGTGACGACGCGCTGGATGCCCGCTGGTTTGCCATTGAGCAGATACGCCGGGGCGACCTGCCGATGAGCGCGCGGGTCATCGACCTCATGGAACACGCAATCCGCGCGGATCAGGCATCGGCCGATCTTGTGAGCCGCCCATAAAGCAAACCTGACAGCACCACGCTCAGGATCACGATCAGAATTGCGCCGGCCAGAAATGCACCCAACCCCATTTGCAGCAGCGCAATGCCATCTCCACCTGCATAGAGGCCTTGCAGCAGGCCAAGCGGTGCGCCGGTAACTGCGGGCCAAATCATTGTCAGGCCGAACCAAACCGCCAATGCGGCCCCGGTTGCCGCCAGTGCGCCCCGAACCACCCGGTCGGGTGCCCGCGCAGCTCGGCGCATGGCTGTCATCGGGCGCGCTACATCATTGACGATCGCCAGAAGAGCAGGCACCAGAATGAGAACCAGCAACATCCCGAACCCAAGCCCGTAAACCAGCGTTATCACGGTCGGCTTGAGGAATTGCGCCTGTTGCGAACCTTCATAAAGCAACGGCGCAAGTCCGAGAACCGTGGTCAAAGTGGTCAGCATCACGGGCCGCAACCTGTCTGCGGTACCTTCGACAATGGACGGAACCAGACCACGGTCTTTTTGATACGCATCTATCGTGGTCACCAGAACGATCGAGTCGTTGATGATGATTCCGGTCATGCCCAGCAATCCGACCACCGTGAACATGCTGAGCGGCACTTCCCAGATGTAGTGGCCCCAGATCGCACCAACGAGGCCGAAGGGTATGATTGCCATAACGACCACTGGCCGTGTCCAGCTGGCGAACACCCAGGCCAGTACAAGGTAGATACCTGTCAGGCACAGGATCAAACCGGTGCGCGCTTCGGCAAGGAATTCATTTTCCTGTTCACTCAGACCCGACATGCGCCACTCAACTTGCCGTTCCGCTGCGATATCGGGCAGAATTTCTTCCTGCATCGCCCGTTCGATTTCGGTGGCGCGTGCCGGATCATCTTCCGAGATGTCGCCGTAGACCGAAACAACCCTCAGGCCGTTTTCGCGCCGAACCGTCGAGAAACCGGATTTACGCTCGACCGAAACGATGTCGGCCAGCGGTACGTAAACCCCGTCAGGAGACCGCATCAGCGTACGCTCGAGGAAATCTGCCGTCAGTTCGCCCTCAGGCAGTTCCACACGGATCTCGGCACTGCGTGGCCCGTCCGGGAATGTCGCCGCTTCGATGCCGTTCAGGCGATTGCGCAGGGCGCGTCCCAGCGTCTCAATCCGGAATCCCAGCGCCTCTCCCTGCGCAGTCAGGTCCAGGATGAACTCTTCCTTGTCATAAGCCAGATTGTCTTCAAGCGCCGAGACTTCGGGGAATTTCGAAAGCTCGGCCTGCAGGTCTTCGGACGCGGCCTTGAGAACGCTCACATCAGAGCCGAAAAACTGCACATCGATGGCATCGCCGCCAGGGCCGGACCGCCATCCCCGGAAGCTCACCACTTCGAGTTTGGGATGGCGCGGCGCGAATTCCTGCAACTCTCCGACAAATTCGAAACTTGAATACGAACGCAGATCAGCATCGATAAGCTCGATCGAGATACCACCCAACAAACTGCCATCCTTACCATCCGCAGCAGCCAGTTGCCGGCCTGCGTTGCCGCCAACCTCGGCCAGAACATAGTCGATCGGATTGCGGCCGTGACGCTCTTCGTAGATTTGGCCCAGATCATTGACCGCTTGCTGCAGAAGGCGCATCATTTCAAGCGTATCTGATCGCGTTGAGCCTTCGCGCATGATAAAGCCGCCAGTCACCGAACTCCGTTCAGGTGCATTAAAAAAACGCCAGTTCACGTCGCCGCGAATGAACAGTGCGACTTGGCTGGCCAATACCGCGATCATCAGCGCCACGACCACGTAACGCGCCCATATCACCCAGGAGATCAACGGGCGGAACAGGTGGTCCCGAACCCAACGGAAACCACGATTGACGACCCGATTGGGCAGATCATACCAGTGCTCCTTGGCCGAGTGCGCTATGGCGTGTGCCATGTGATTGGGAAGGATCAGGAAGCATTCGACCAGCGAAGCGATCAGTACAGCGATCACTGTAAAGGGAATGTCGCGGATCAGTTCTCCGAACCGCCCGCCCACCAGAGTCAGACCGAAAAACGCAATTACCGTCGTGACAGTCGCAGCCAGAACCGGCATGGCCATTCGCCGCGCCGCGCGTTCTGCGGCCACGACAGGCGACTCACCCAGCCGTCGGGCACGGAAATCCGCGTGCTCTCCTACCACGATGGCGTCATCAACCACGATGCCCAGTGTGATGATCAGGCCGAACAGCGAGACCATGTTCAGCGACAATCCCCCCAGATACATCAATGCGATTGCGGCCGACATCGCCACGGGGATACCCGCCGCAACCCAGAAGGCGATGCGCGCGTTGAGGAACAGGAACAGCAGACAGACGACAAGGCCCAGGCCCATCAACCCGTTGTTGACCAGGATGTTCAATCGGTCGGTTATGGCCTGGGCCCGGGTGCGGATCAGTTCAATCTTCACACCTTCGGGCAAGCTGGCCTGCATTTCGCGGGCAACGTCTTCAACCGTGTGCTGGATGTCTATCGCATCGCCCAGATTTGACCGGTCGACCCTGATGGACATGGCCGGATCGTCGCCGACGAAATAACTGCGATGCCGTGTGACACCTTCGACCCGAATCCTGGCGATATCACCAACTTTCAGCTTCGACCCATTGGCAAAGGTCCGCAGTGCGATGCCTTCGAGCTGTTCCGGGGTCCGTTTTTCGGTTCCGGCTCGGATACGCGCACCTGCGCCCTCAACCTCGCCGGCGGGATCGGTGCTGACCTCGGCCGCAATCGCGGACGCGATCTCTTCCATGGTGATGTCATTTGCGATCAATTGCGCCGTGGTGATCTCGACAATGATCTGGGGCGCGGCAATGCCTCTGATTTCGGTTCGCGTGACGCCCGCCGAGAACAAACGGTTGATGAACTCATCCGTCAACTTCGCCAGTTGATTGGTATCGGTAGGCCCGCTGAGTACGACATCCGTTACCCTGTCCCGCCATGCGCCGCGTTGAATTTCAGGTTCTTCAGAGCCTTCGGGAAGATCCGTCACACCGTCTATCGCGGACCGGATGTCTTCAACTGCGCGGGACATGTCCCAGTTCGGCTCGAATTCCAGTCTGACGCGGGTCCAACTTGGGTGTGAACTGGCCTCGGTACTGGTTACCCCTTCAACGGCCAGCAGCGCAGGTTCCAACAACTGCACGATACCGGCATCCATGTCCTCGGGACCTGCACCTTCCCACGAGACGGTCACATCAACCCGTTCCAGAATGACATCCGGAAAGAACTGCGCCCGCATGTTCGGAATGGCAGCTGCACCAAGAACCAGCATCACAAGCAGCAGCAGATTGGCAACTGTCTTATGTCGTGTGAAGTAACTGAGAAGGCCACCCGCTGAGCCAGGTATCTCGCGCATCATGACGCTCAGCCCCCAGCCTTGGTTTCAATACGCCGCACCAGAGATGAGGGTACGCGCGCTGACCGCAACTGACCTAAAACCTGAGTTTTTTCATCCTGAGGCATGGCTTCGTTGGCCTCAACCCGGGCCACGAGCTCGGCACGTTTCGCATCTGACAACTCGACCATGCCTGGGTCTGCCCCAGCCTCATGTCGCAGCGGCCGCACCCGCACACCTGGCCCAAGCAACGGCGTGCGACCGATAACAACCTCGCGCCCTTCCAACCCGTCACCTCGCAGTAAAACCTCGTCACCCTGTCTGCGGACAAGCTGCATCGGCAAGCTTTCCAGGCGGTCATCTGTACCAAGCACCAGAACCGTTCCCGATGCGTCCAAAGCCGAAGACGGTAAGCGGAACACGTTGGCAAGCGGTTGTTCCTGAACCGAGACGGTAACGAAATCTTCGGGCTTGAACCCGGATGCCTCTTGCAGACGTGCATAAATCAAGCGTCCGGTCTGGCCCTCGCCCGCTGACCCGCTGTCACGGCTGATATGGCCTGTCGCGGTCAGATCGGCGCCCGTTACCTCAAGCGACACTGTGACCGGCGCGTTGATCAGCCTGTCCTTCTCGTCCAACAAACGTACATATTGTGCCGTTGACACCCGGAACGCCACTTCCAGAGCGTTTGGATCAACAAGTTCAGCCAGTTTTTCATTCGCCGACACCAAGCGCCCTTCCACCAGCGTCACATCGGTCAGGGTACCGCTGAAACCGGCCCGAATGGTCATATCTTCAAGATCGCGTTCCGCAGCTTCCAGGGCAATCACGGCCCGGGCCAACAACGTCGTTGCCTGATCGACGCGGGATTCAGCCTGCGCAAGCGCGATGCGACGCGCCAGAACGGCCTGTTGGGCTGACGCAGCCGCCAGTTCCGCCTCTTCCACGCTGGCGGCGGCGCCTACCCCTCGGGACTCCAGATCGCGTTGCCGTTGCAGCGCCCGCTCCCGCAGTTCGGCTTGCGCTTCGGCCGATTTCAATTCGTCCTGCGCTAGCAGCAGAGACCGCTCGGCGTCCCGTTCTTCAAACTGTGCGTCCAATAAATCGGATTTGGCCCGGTCCAGAGCAGATTGCGCATCCGCCGGGTCTAGCTCGACCAGAAGCTCGCCTGTCGAAACCACTCCGCCATCTTCAAAGTCTTCGGCTAGCCCGATAACGCGTCCACCCAATGCGGCCCGCAACTCGAGCCTGCGACGGCTCTGAACCTCCCCGAAAGCCTCAAGATAAGGGGTAACTGTTTCAGCCTCGGCTCGAAGCACGGACACTGCAAAAACCCGTTCGCGCGAGGGGGGCGTCGCTTCTTCTCGTGTCAGGACATCCTGCACAGCACCCATGATGATCTGCGCAGCAACAAAAAGCAAAGCCAGCGTCAGGAACGCCAGAAAGATACCGACAAGACTCTGCCGTAAAAATCGCATCAAACAGTTACCCCGGTTGCACCACACTGCCGTCCACAACATGTAGCCGGATCACGAATTATGCCAAGCCACAAAGCGGTTATACGGAATTGAACGTGCGACCAGTCTACTTCCGTCGCAGATGTTCGTCCAATCTGGGCATTATTTCCACAAAATTGCAGGGGCGATGCCGGTAATCGAACTGTTTTTCCAAAATCCCATCCCACGCATCCTTGCAGGCCCCCGGGCTGCCGGGCAATGCAAACAGGTATGTTCCCCCCGCAACGCCCCCGGTTGCACGGGACTGCACCGCCGAGGTGCCGATTTTTTCCATCGAGATGATGGTGAAGACAGTGCCGAATGCGTCGATCTCTTTTTCGTACACGTCCCGGTGCGCCTCGACTGTCACGTCCCGCCCGGTCAGACCCGTTCCCCCGGTCGAGATCACGACATCGATCTGCTCATCAGCCACCCATGCACGCAACTGGTCGGCGATCTGGTCGCGCTCGTCCCGAATGATCTGGCGATCCGCAACCACATGGCCCGCTTTTTCAATCCTGTCCACCAATGTCTGCCCCGAGCGATCTTCGTCCATCGATCTGGTATCCGAAACGGTCAGAACGGCAATTCTGACGGGGATGAACTCCATGGTTTCGTCAATGCGTGACATCTTGCGTCAGACCTTTTCCAGAATGGCAAGTCGGATAGCGAGGGCGGGAAAAATACCCCCCGTAATCCGGCCAATATTACGTGAGGCGTGTGGATTGCCGACACGCAGCCCACTCGCGCATCCGGCAAAGATGCCCACAAGCCCGTTCACCGCAAACACTCCGACGGCGATGATCCCGCCTCGGGGTTCACAAACTGCGGAATGGGCGCCAACAGGGTAAAGGTTTCGGTCATGGGCCTACTTCAAACCAACTCGGCGTCGGGCCCAGATTGGCCAAATGCGTTCGACCCAAGGACCCTCGATAGCCCCAGCTTTCATGTACATGACCGAAGAACGCAAATCTTGGCTGAAGGCGTTCCACCGCATCTCGTATGGCAGTTGATCCGACCGAAAGACCTTGCGATGTCTGATCCCCATACCCTTTGGGAGGAGAATGAACGATCAGGACATCAGCCGTTTCACACCGGTCGAGCATCTCGGACGCCTCACCTTCTGTCAGGTCACAGGACCAGTTTCCGAACGGAGTCGGTGGTACGCCGTAGCCAAAGCCAAACAGGCTCACGCCGTCTATCGTCATACCAGACCCGTGCAGGACATGGACACCTTCCGGGGCGGCATCGCCCAGTTCTTCCGCACTTTCTGCGTTTCCCGGGATCAGGACCAGCGGGGCCGAAATGCCGGACAGCATATGCATCGCCTCGTCCAGCCCCTGACGCGAGTTGCAATAATCACCGGCGCCAATGACAAGATCAGCCTCGGCGCTGGCGGCGACAAGATCGGCTGCCCGGTTGCGCGCCATGTGCAGATCAGAGAATGCCAGAACCTTCATGTTGCACCTCGCAGCCGCGCTTTCAGTTCCAGCAGATCCGCCCAGGCCTGCCGTTTCATCTGCGGTTGTCGCAACAGGTAAGCCGGGTGGAACATCGGAATCACTGGAAGATCCATTGCCTGATCCCATTTGCCGCGCAGGCGGGTGATTCCGCGTTTGCCCAGCACCGCCTGACAGCTGATATTCCCCATCACAACCAGAACCTCGGGCCTGGCCAGTGCCACGTGGCGTTCCAAGAACGGCTTCATCATCCCGATCTCTTCGGGCTTGGGATCGCGGTTCTGCGGGGGCCGCCATGGCAGCACATTGGTGATATAGACGCTTTCGCGGCGATCCAGATCAATTGCCGCCAGCATCCGGTCCAGCAATTGACCTGCACGGCCAACAAAGGGCTTGCCTTCACGGTCTTCTTCGCGCCCGGGAGCTTCGCCAATGATCATCACGCGCGCGCCGGGGGTACCATCGGCAAAAACCAACTGTCGCGCCCCGCGTTTGAGCTCGCAGTGTTCGAAAGCGTCCATCGCTGCGCGCAATTGATCCAGCGATCCCGCGCCCTGTGCTACAGATCCCGCTATTGCAACTGAGTCTACATCCTGTGGCTTCGCCGGGGCGGCGGGGCGCGCTTCTGCTTTCTTGGGTTTGGCCGTGGTGTCGGGCAACGCGTACCGATCAACCGGCACATCACCGATTGCCTCGGTGGCGCCCAATTCGATCTGCCATTCCAGCAGCGCCCGCGCAGAATAATAGTCCAAACCCGATTCCATAGGGATAACTTACCGTCCTGAGGGCTGAGGGAAAGCGAATAGGACTTGATCGGTCGCTCTGTCGCGCCGACCATCGGCGCGCGATGCTCAGATTTCTGCGATTCCTCATCTTGGGTTTAGTGCTGGTAGCCACTGGTGATCCGGCAGTGGCCACGTTTCACGACAAACACGGGCAGTGCCGTGCTGGTCAGTTCAAATGCGGCAGCACCTGTTGCTCAGGCGGGCAAAGATGCAGTTTTGATGGCCACTGCATTCCGCTGGGCGGCACCTATTGCGGCGGCGGGCGCAGTTGCGGTCCGTTCGAACGCTGCGTCGCAGGTGGACTCAGATGTGCGCCCGCAGGCCTGAACAAATGCGCCTCGCGGCTGGACTGTCCGGGCGACAGTTTCTGCAATGGTCGTGGTGAGTGTGAACGGAGCGCACCCGAGTTGGATACGACGCCTCCAACCACTTGCGCTGATGGCAGAACCTGCGCGCGCGGCTCGTCCTGCCTGCCCGGCGGGGGATGTTCTCGTCCGGGATGGTTCCTGTGCGAGGAAACCGGATCACAATGCCGTCCCGGTTTCAAATGTTCGGCCCATCAGGGCTGTGTACCGATCAAGGCGATCGACTGCGGCTACGGCAAGTGGTGCAAGCCGGGTGAGCAATGCCTGCCCGAGGGCGGCTGCGAAAAACTGCCTGAGGGTACGGAACCTTAGGTTGCCTTGCGTCGCACGGCTTCCTATAAGCGGCGCGATTGTCAGACAGGAGCCCGCCCATGCGTTTCGCCCATCGTCACCTTCTTGGCATCGAGCATCTGTCGCAATCCGATATCACCGAAATTCTGGATCTGGCCGAGACCTATGTCGCCATGAACCGCCAGTCGACCAAGCACTCGGATGTGCTGTCGGGACTGACCCAGATCAACATGTTCTTTGAAAACTCCACCCGGACACAGGCCAGCTTCGAACTGGCGGGAAAGCGTCTGGGCGCAGACGTGATGAACATGGCGATGCAGGCCAGTTCGATCAAGAAAGGTGAAACTCTGATCGACACGGCGATGACGCTGAACGCTATGCACCCGGATCTTCTGGTGGTGCGGCACCCGCATTCCGGCGCGGTCGATCTGCTGGCGCAGAAGGTCAATTGCGCAGTTTTGAACGCCGGTGACGGTAAACATGAGCACCCAACGCAAGCCCTGCTGGACGCCTTGACCATCCGTCGCGCCAAGGGTCGCCTGCACCGGCTGAACATCGCGATCTGCGGGGACGTGGCCCATTCCCGCGTGGCCCGCTCGAACCTGATCCTGCTGGGCAAGATGGAGAACCGCATCCGCCTGATTGGGCCGCCGACGCTGGTGCCCGCGCAATTTGCCGAGTTTGGCGCCGAAATATACGATGACATGAACGAGGGCCTCAAAGACGTCGATGTCGTCATGATGTTGCGCCTCCAGAAAGAACGCATGGATGGCGGGTTCATCCCCTCGGAACGCGAGTATTACCACCGCTATGGTCTGGACGCCGCGAAGCTGGCAGAGGCCAAGCCAGACGCGATCGTCATGCATCCCGGTCCGATGAACCGCGGGGTCGAGATCGACGGCACACTGGCGGACGACATCAACCGGTCCGTCATTCAGGAACAGGTGGAAATGGGCGTCGCCGTTCGCATGGCAGCAATGGAACTGCTGGCCCGCAACCTGCGCGAGGCCGCATGAACAAGCTGGCCATCTCCCCCAACGAACATGGCGTCTTGCGCCTGTTCGCGCTGGACATGCGTCCGGAAGAGGCAAAATTCCTGCGCGAACCCGGTGCCGCCGGTCAGGTGCTTGGGGTCGATGGGCTGGATCCCAGCCACATCGATGTTTTTCCGGTATCCGACCTGGAGGAGCTCGGGCTGTACGGCTACCTGACCGAAGGGTGCGGCGTTTCAGCAGACCAGTTGGACCGCGACGCTCTGACCTCTGTCGAAGGTTGGGTCATGGTCCTGCGCAGTACCGCGTTCAAAGGTCGCCCCGCGATGCTCAGGCCTGACCCTCGCCTGCGCCTGATCGGCCTGTTCACGGAAGAGGCCACAAGCTGGACCGGGGGGACCATTGAAACCGAAAGCGCCAAACCCTTCTCGGCCCCGCAAACCGTCACAGCAGGTGACGCCCCCCGCCACGTCGGGTCGGCCATGATGGTGCTTGTCGCGCTTTTAATCACCGGAGGCATCTTGTGGCTGATCCTGTGACCTTCGCCCCGGACAAGTGGGCCTACATACGCACCAACGCATGGCTCGCCGCCCTTGGCATGGCCGGTGCGATGATCGTGCTGTGGCTGATCGGCAATCCTTACGTCTGGACCGGAGCCCCCGCTGGCCTTGCTGCCATTGGCATACGCGCCTGGTATCTGGCCTCGGAAGAACTGGTCGCCAATTGGCAGTTGTCAGATACCGCGTTGACCGGACCCGGCGGGCGCAGCGTGCCGCTGAACCAGATCACCGCCGTGAATACCATGGGCAGCTTCGTGCAGATCGTCACCAAGAGCGGCGATAAACATCTGATCAAGTACCAGTCAGACCCGGCCGCCACCAAAGCCGCGATTGAAAGGGCCATTCCATGACCACCCTGATCTTCACCAATGCCCGCCTGATCGACCCTGAAACCGGCACGGACAGTCTCGGCTGGCTGCACATTGCCGACGGCCTCATTCAGGGCAAGGGCAACGGGGACATGCCCGTCACTGACGCTCAGGTCATCGACTGCGGCGGCAAGTGCCTCGCTCCCGGCATCGTCGATATCGGCGTCAAGGTCTGCGAGCCGGGGGAACGGCACAAGGAAAGCTACAAATCCGCTGGTCTTGCGGCGGCTGCCGGGGGTGTGACAACCATCGTCACCCGGCCGGATACTCTGCCTGCGGTCGATACGCCGGAAACGCTGGAATTTGCGACAAGGCGCGCGCAGGCGGATGCGCCGGTCAATGTTCTGCCGATGGCCGCGCTGACCAAGGGGCGCGAAGGGCGCGAGATGACCGAGATCGGGTTCTTGCAGGACGCGGGTGCCGTTGCCTTCACCGATTGCGATCATGTCATCACCAATACCAAGGTGTTTTCCCGCGCGCTGACATATGCGAAATCCTGCGGCGCGCTGGTGATTGCCCATCCGCAGGACCCGGGCCTCAGCGCCGGGACCGCTGTCACCAGCGGCAAATTCGCCGCCCTGCGCGGATTGCCAGCCGTTTCGCCCATGGCCGAGCGCATGGGGCTGGACCGTGACATTGCGCTGCTCGAAATGACGGGCGCAGCTTATCACGCCGACCAGATCACCACGGCTCGCGCCCTGCCCGCGCTGGAACGGGCCAAGCGCAACGGGCTGGACATAACCGCTGGTACGTCGATTCACCATCTGACGCTGAACGAGCTCGACGTGGCCGACTATCGCACCTTCTTCAAGGTCAAGCCGCCACTGCGGTCCGAGGATGACCGGCAGGCGGTGATCGAGGCCGTCCGCACCGGCCTCATCGATACGATCAGTTCGATGCACACACCGCAGGACGAGGAAAGCAAACGCCTGCCGTTCGAAGAAGCCGCCTCGGGTGCGGTGGCGCTGGAAACGCTGTTGCCTGCGGCGTTGCGCCTGTATCATGCCGACCAGTTGGACCTGCCGACCCTGTTCCGGGCGATGGCATTGAACCCGGCCAAACGGCTTGGTCTGGAAAGTGGCCGATTGTCGGAAGGTGCCCCGGCAGATCTGGTTCTGTTCGACCCGGATGTGCCTTTTGTGCTTGATCGGTTTGCCTTAAAATCCAAATCTCAGAACACTCCATTTGACGGCCAGCGGATGCAAGGTAAGGTCATTTCGACCTATGTTGCAGGTCAAGAAGTGTTCCGGAGTTCCTAATGCCCCCGATCGACAACTCGACTAGCGAACTGCTCCAGTGGGCGGTGGTTGGATATCTGATGGGCTCCATTCCCTTCGGCCTTTTGCTTGCCAAGGTCATGGGGTTGGGAAATCTGCGCGAAATCGGGTCCGGGAATATCGGGGCAACAAACGTCCTGCGTACCGGCAACAAAGCCGCAGCGGCGCTGACATTGCTGTTTGACGCGGCCAAAGGCGCGGTGGCGGTTCTGATTGCCCGTGCTTATGCCGGAGAAGACGCCGCACAAATCGCAGCCCTTTTTGCCTTTCTGGGCCATTGCTTTCCTATCTGGCTGGGGTTTAAGGGCGGAAAAGGCGTGGCCACCTTTCTGGGCCTCTGGCTGGCGCTGGACTGGCGCGTCGGTGTCGCTTGCTGTCTCAGCTGGTTGGTGGCGGCAGCGATCTGGCGGATATCCTCGGTCGGCGCGTTGGCCGCGGCTGCACTTTCAACAACCTGGGTGCTGGTTCTGACCAGCGGGCAATCTTTTATCCTGGGGGTTATTCTGACGCTTCTAATCTACTGGCGTCACAGCACCAATGTCGCGCGAATCAAGGCTGGAACTGAACCGAAAATCGGAAAGTCGTGACACCGCCGGACGCTTTTGTCTCCGCTTTTTTCGCGCTGCCCAAGGGTAGTTTCACTGGTATATCGGGGGACCGGCGCTACGTCGTTGTGCGTCAACAGATGGCAGAGGAAAAATCCCACAAGCTGGTTGCACACGAACTGGGCGGAACCGACTATATCAGCATGAACCTGTATCAGACGCGCCTCAGCGGGGCACTGCTGAGGCCGTGTGAAATGGCGGCCTGCAAAGTCATTGCGTTTGTTCTGGACTTTGAACCGGACGCGTAATGTCGTGCCTGCATTTTTGAACAGGCGTTATTCTCTGGCGCACAATCACGATTCATTGTTTTGAACGTGATCCAACTGCACCCCAGATCGCTGTCGTGACGGTCAATTACGGGCCACACAGGACAACAATCCGGGGCCTTCGATCCGCACACAGACGAGGCTCCTTTCACGAAAGGTGGAACAATGAACAAGTTTAAATCTCTGATCGGTGGCGTCGCTCTGTCCGTTGCAGTGGCAACATCCGCTCTGGCTGCGGGTGTGGACATCAACGCGAGTTCGACTGGTCTGGCCATGCAGGGTTATGACCCGGTTGCCTATTTCACCGTTGGTGAAGCCACCAAAGGTGACTACCGCATCACCACGCTGTACGACGATGCAATGTATCGTTTCTCGTCGGAAGAAAACAAAGCCGCCTTCGAGGCCAACCCGGAAGCCTACCTGCCTGCCTACGGTGGCTACTGTGCCTTCGGTACAGCCATGGGCTTCAAGTTCGACGGTGACCCGAACTACTGGAAAATCGTCGACAACAAGCTGTACCTGAACCTGTCGGAAGACATCCAAGAACGCTGGGAAGGCGACATCCCGGGCTTTATCGAAAGCGCGAGCGCAAACTGGGAAGACATCGCGGACAAGACCCCTGCTGAATTGCAGAAGCAATAATCCGCTGAAACTGTCAGGCGTGTCGGCGGCGGAACGTTCCGCCGCCGCATGTCGTTTGAATACCTCTCATTTCTTCCTATCTCATCAGTATCAGAAGTGCCCGTTTTCAAAGGGCAACGGCGTGTCTTGTCACGTTTCAACGCAAGAATACGGGCTGGAATTCGTAGGTATCACTGATCCGATGACGCTAGCGGATCGTAATGGTCTGCATAAGTGAACTGAATTTCACTGCAGCAGAGTGACAATCGAAAGGAAATGAGATGACATTGAAATTGGCTCTCATCACCACTGTCGCAACCGTGGTCGCGGGATCGGCAATGGCACAATCCTCGGGCAACTGGACCGGGTTTTATGGCGGTCTGCAACTGGGTTATGCCGATGTGGACACCAGCCTGTCCGGGGTCGACGGCGATGGCGTAATCGGTGGTATCATCCTGGGTTACGATTATGATCTCGGCGACTGGGTCGTTGGCGGCGGTTTTGACTATGACTGGACTGACGTGGATCTGTCTGGCGCCGCAACTGTTGAAGATGTCTGGCGGCTGAAGGCGCGTGCTGGCTACAAAATAAACCCGCAAGGTTTGCTATATGGCACGGCAGGCTATGCCGAAGCTGGTACGGACACTCTGGGCAGCGATGACGGGTGGTTCATTGGCGCAGGCTACGAACAGGTCGTGGCCCCAAACGTGAGTATTGGTGGAGAACTGCTGTACCACGAATTCGATAACTTCAACGCAAACAATGTGGATGTCGACGCAACCACATTGCAGATTCGCGCCTCGTACCGGTTCTGAATGGCATCCCAGACAAAAATGGGCCCGGCCTGTCCGGCCGGGCCTCGATTCAGAGGTCCAGGATCGTACTGCCCGTCGTCTGTCGCGCTTCAAGCGCGCGATGGGCATCGGCAACCTGATCAAGCGCAAAACGCTGATCGATGTGGATCTTGACCTCTCTGCCCTCGACCTTGCCGAACAAGCGGCGCGCCATTGCCTGACACACGGAGTGATCCGCAATATGGGTGAACAAGGTGGGTCGGGTGATCTTGAGCGATCCTTTCTGACCCAGAACACCGATATCGAACGGCGGCACCGGCCCGGACGCGTTGCCGAAGGAAATCATCATCCCTAACGGTCTCAAACAATTCAGCGATCCTTGGAACGTATCCGCCCCGACGGAATCCATCACCACGTCCACGCCCTGACCCTTGGTGATCTCGGCCACCCGTTCGGTGAAATTCTCGGATCGGTAGTTGATGCAATGCGCAGCCCCGTTGAACCGGGCAAGGCTGCATTTCTCGTCGGTTCCCGCCGTGCCAATCAGGGTGATCCCCTCGGATTTCGCCCATTGGCAGGCGATCAGTCCGACCCCACCGGCCGCTGCGTGAAACAGCACCGTATCCCCGCGTTTCAGCGGAGTGGTTCGGTGAAACAGGTATTCAACCGTCAAACCCTTCAACATCATTGCCGCAGCAGCTTCGAATGTGATGCCGTCCGGCAGAGGGCACACCTGTGCCGCAGGCATTACGCGGGCCTCGCAATACGCTCCGGGTGGGGCTGCCGCATATGCGGCCCGCTGGCCGGGTTGCAGGTGCGTCACCCCGTCCCCGACGGCCTCGATGACGCCGGACGCTTCCATGCCCAAAGCATGAGGAAGATCAAGGGGGTACAATCCAGTACGTTGATATACGTCGATAAAATTTAGGCCGCAGGCCTGGTGGCGAATACGTATTTCACCCGGTCCGGGGTCGCCCACTGGCCTGTCTTCGATCCGCAACACCTCGGGCCCGCCGAATTCGTGAACTACAACCGTTTTCGCTGTTGTCTGCATCCTGACCTCCTCTTGCCTGACTTCAAGCTAACATGACTGCGATGCAGGGCAATCCGTCTGGTGCCACAGAGTTGAACAGGATTTCGCCAAACTGTGCTATAATGAGGTCAGGCGTTGTCGGCTGTTCCGGCCACGGACAACAAATTGCCGGATCCGTTCCGCGGCGCAATTCTCGCCAGGGAAGGGGATGAAAATGGCTAAAACAATCGGAAATCCGATCAGCTGGGCAGCCCAGAATCTGGGTGCGGCCGGTGATCATGTCTCGGATAGCGTTTCACAACTCGGAAGCGCAGATATCAAGCATCTGCCGATGGTGCAGACATTGACGATGCAGGATCTGCGCGCTTGCCTGCGGGCGGGGTATCACGACTTTCTCGAAACACGAGCGGACGCCATATTCATTGTACTGATTTACCCGATCGCAGGGCTTTTGATGTTCGGCTTTGCCCTGAACGTCAGTATGATTCCACTTCTGGCTCCTCTCGTTGCCGGTTTTGCTTTGATCGGTCCTGTGGCAGCCGTGGGTTTGTACGAGATCAGCCGCAAACGAGAGCAAGGCAGCACGGCGCATTGGCTGGATGCGTTCGGCGTCTTTCGCTCGCCGTCATTCGGCGCAATTCTGGTACTCGGGTTTTATCTGGTGATGCTTCTGCTGATCTGGCTGATGGTGGCGCAAAGCATCTACACGTATACAATGGGTCCAGAAGCCCCTGCGTCACTGGGCGCTTTTGCTCAGCAAGTATTCTCTACGACTGCCGGCTGGACGATGATGGCAGTCGGACTCACCGTTGGATTCGTGTTCGCTCTGTGCGCTCTGGCGGTCAGTGTCGTCAGCTTTCCATTGCTTCTGGACCGGAAAGTCGGATTGCCGGTGGCGGTCGTGACGTCGTTTCGCGTGTTGCGTCACAACCCCGGCGTCATCTTGACCTGGGGGTTCATCGTGGCTGCCCTTCTGTTTCTGGGTGCCCTGCCGATGCTGTTGGGTTTGATCGTAGTGATGCCGGTTCTGGGTCATGCCACATGGCACCTGTACCGCCGCGCGATTGCGTGAACGCGCGGGACAAACCCGCGCCTTCAATACTCAGCCCGAGACCTTCAGAACGATCTTGCCAATATGGCCCGAGCTTTCCATGCGTGCATGGGCGGCCGCAGCCTCGGCCAGATCAAATTCGCTATCCATAACAGGCGCTACCTTGCCAGCCTCAAGCAGAGGCCAGACGGCTTCGCGCAGGTCCTGCGCAATCCGGGCCTTGGCCAGATCGCTTTGCGGGCGCAGGGTGCTGCCGGTCAGGGTCAGGCGCTTGACCATCATCAGGGCAAAGTTCAGCTCCACGACCGGTCCTTGCAGGAAGGCGATCTGGACCAGCCGCCCATCCTCGGCCAGAGCTTTGACGTTACGCGGAATATAATCGCCACCGACCATGTCGAGGATCAGGTTTGCCCCACCTTCGGCCCGCATGACGGCCACAAAATCCTCATCGCGGTAGTTGATCGCCCTTTCCGCACCCAATTTGACGCAAGCTTCGCATTTCTCATCCGAACCTGCGGTGGCAAAAACGCGGGCACCAAAGGCGTTGGCCAACTGGATGGCTGTCGTACCAATCCCACTCGAGCCACCATGGACCAGGAATCTCTCGCCTGCCTTCAGTCCGCCCCGCGTAAACACGTTGGACCAGACGGTGAAAAAGGTCTCGGGCAGGCAAGCTGCCTCTTTCATTCCCATGCCCGCAGGCACCGGCAGACAGTGGGCCGCAGGGGTGGCGACGTATTCGGCATAGCCTCCGCCCGGCAGCAACGCGCAGACCTGATCGCCGACGGACAGTCCCTGGACACCGGCCCCAACCGAGACAACCTCGCCCGAAGCCTCAAGCCCCGGCAAGTCACTGGCACCGGGCGGCGGATCGTAAGCGCCCGCACGTTGCAACGCATCCGGGCGGTTCACGCCGGCATAAGCCACTTTCAGCACCACTTGCCCTGCACCCGGTTCGGGGACAGAACGCTCGGTCAGTTGCAAAACATCAGGACCACCCGGTTCGGTGATCTCAACAGCGCGCATCATCTGGGTCATAGGCACCTCCTTTGCCCAATGCCTAGCAGGCATCAGGGTCAAGGCCCAGCACCAAGACGAGCTACTTTCGGGGGTTCAGTTTTCCCGGAAGGTCTGCTCGCATTTTCTCTGGTGCTTTCACCTGACCCGCCAGCCAGTTCGGAACCGCCAGAAACGGTTTCAACACCGGGTTGTCGCGCATCTGTGCCTTGAGCTTTTCGAACTCCATGACGTTCGCGATCCGGCGATCCAGAAACTCCCACGTGCGCTGATGACCCGGGCTGTCATCGCCCAGCCAGAACAACAAGGTCGAGGAATAGACACCCGACAAAGTGGCCCGTTTCGTGTACCAGTTCACGTCGTCCGAGGTATCGCCCAACGTATCCCAGATCAGATCGCAGGTCTGCCAAACTGCCCTGGCACCGTCTGCCGCGTAAGTTGGCAGGGAAAACAGCGTCATGCCCCGGCGCACCAGTTCTTTATCCTCGACCGCTTGCAAACGGAACCGAACCGAAGCGGCAATCTTGTCCCGAAATTTCAGCCCACTCAGGTCTTCGGACTTTATGCGGTCCAGCATCGCCTGATCGCCGCGCGCATGATAGGCCAGTGCCAGATCAACTGCGCCGCGCGGACAGATCGCGCGCGCCAGGCCGTCATCCAGACCACAGTCGGAAATGGAGGCACGAAAACTGGTTTCCGACCATCCATCGAAGGGAACATGGTTCAGCATTGCATCCAAAAGCTGGTGTTTTGCATCTTCATATGTGGTGGTCATGACGTTTCTCCGGTTGTCGGGGCCAGTACTAGACAAGTTAGAACGGCTTTGCTATACGGCCAACTCCTGCAATTTCCTTGCAACTCTATCTAGAAAGGTGGTGACAACCACATGCAGGTTAGTGTTCGCGACAATAACGTCGATCAGGCGCTTCGTGCCCTGAAGAAAAAGCTGCAGCGCGAAGGCGTGTTCCGCGAAATGAAGCTTAAGCAACATTTCGAGAAACCGTCCGAGAAAAAAGCGCGCGAGAAGGCTGAAGCGATCCGTCGTGCCCGTAAACTGGCACGTAAGAAAGCACAGCGCGAAGGTTTGCTCTAAAACCTCGCTCGTCCAGTTTTGGATGACACTATTTGACGACCCCCGAGGCATCGCCCGGGGGTTTGTCGTTTCAGGGATCGGATACAATCCGCCGACTCGTGGGACGGGCTGTGCGACAAGCCGCCATTTCCTCACCAGCAACATTTTGCCCGGCATTTAGCAGCGCAGCGAATCTCGTGTTGGTAGCATCGCCTCGCCAAAACTCGCCTGAGTTGAACCAACCCCTACCACCGTCGACACCCCCACCTCTAAGTGAGCCCGTCTGAAAGGACACAAACACAAACGGAGGCAAACATGTCGACTGCAAGTACATTCGAACGCGAGATGCTGGGGCTGATAAACCAGGAACGCACATCCCGCGGGCTCAACCCGCTGCAACTTGAAACGCAGCTAAACGACTCGTCCGAAGATCACAGCACTTGGATGTTGAATACAGACACATTCAGTCACACCGGTTCTGGCGGTTCCAGTGCAACCCAGCGGATGCAAGGTGCCGGTTTCGATCTTGAGGGAAGCTGGCGTACTGGCGAAAACATCGCATGGCAGTCAGAACGCGGAGCGCCTGGCATCAGCGATGACGTGGCCCAACTGCACCAAAACCTGATGAACAGCCCGGGCCACCGCGCCAATATCCTGAACCCGGATTTCAAATATATCGGGATCGGCGTCGAAACCGGTGACATGCAGGGCTTTGATGCTGTGATGGTCACCCAGAACTTTGCCGCGACCGACGCGGCAGTCATGCTGGACAACGGCAATACAAACACACCGCCAGTTCCGCCAACCACGCCGGACGAAGTCGCCGTACCAGAAGAGCCGGAAGTCGAAACGCCGGATACTGACGTCACCGAAACCGAAGAGCCAGGAACTGAGACGCCCGGAACCGAAGAGCCTACACCCGAGACACCGGACATCGATGTCACCGAGACTGAAGAGCCGGAACCCGAAACGCCGGATACTGACGTCACCGAAACCGAGGAACCGGAACCTGAAATGCCGGACACCGAAGTGGTTGATGGCGGTGAGCCCGAAGCATTCTGCTTTGACGTTCAGGCCTTCCTCGATGAAATCGCCAATTTCCTCGAAAACCTGCAAGCGCAGTTTGACGAGTTCGATTGGGAAGACGACATGAACGGCGACACGGACGTGGCCGGCACCGATGATGTCGACATGATGCCGACCGCCGACACCACGCCAGAAACGGAATCCGAGCCTGCGGGTACCGAAACAGCCGTCGTCGATGACTGTGACATCATAATGGTCAACTTCTTCAACTTTGACTGCATGATGGATGCAGCCTGATCAGTTGAACCTTTGCGAGGCCGGCCGTGTCGGCCTCGCATGTTCCGGCTCAGAGCCTGGTTTTGCTTCAATAGATCTTTGGTACGTAAAGCTCATCCGGCAAAACGCGGCGCTCGTATTCCGGGTTGTACCTGCGGTCGGGCAGATTGACCTTTTCCTGAGGCACGTCCTCGTACGGGATTCTTGTCAATAGATGCTCGATACAGTTCAGCCGTTCACGCTTTTTGTCATTGCCTTCGACAATGTACCAAGGGGCCTCGGGGATGTTGGTTCGGAAAAGCATGTCCTCTTTTGCCTTTGTGTAGGACTCCCAGCGGATGCGGGATTCCAGATCCATCGGCGACAGCTTCCACTGTTTCATCGGATCATGAATACGCATGAGGAATCGCAACTGCTGTTCCTCATCCGTGATCGAGAACCAGTATTTCAGCAGAATGACCCCTGACCGCACCAGCATTCGTTCGAATTCGGGAACGTCCTGAAAGAACTGTTCAACCTGGTCCTCGGACGCAAAACCCATTACCCGCTCGACCCCCGCCCGGTTGTACCACGAGCGGTCGAACAGAACGATTTCACCCGCCGCCGGCAGATGCGGTACGTAGCGCTGGAAATACCACTGGCTTTGCTCACGGCGGCTGGGTGCCGGCAACGCGACCACGCGGGCCACGCGCGGGTTCAGACGCTGGGTGATCCGCTTGATCACCCCGCCCTTGCCGGCACTGTCACGGCCTTCAAACAGGATACAGACCTTGGCCCCGGTATGCTGCACCCAGTCCTGAACCTTGATCAGTTCGGCCTGCAGGCGCAGCAGGTTGCGGAAGTAAACCTTGCGATCCAACATGTCCGGATGCTGTTCCCGATAGATTTTCCGGACTTCCATCGACAGCATCGGCTCACTGAATTCTATCTCGAAGTCTTCATCGAGCGTGTCCTCCAGCTCGGCTTCCAGCCAGTCTTTAGGGGCGCCAGTGTTTTCGTTGTCCAAGGTCAGCTCCTTCTCGGTCTTCGGGTTCGGACCATATCGGACCCGTGTAACCACCTGATGTCATCAGATAAATTGATACGAGGGTCACGGGTCCTGCGGCTGTAGTCACACCTGCAAATCAGGTCCAGCGCGGTATACGGTCTTTTCCCTGAATTTGTACGTCTGACCCGCAGGATACAAGCGTTTGAATTGACGCAACGCACTGCACTTCACCACGGCTGCTTGCATTGCCTTGTTTTTGTGCGGCATGACGGGGCGCGTAAAACAGATGAGACCATTGTGACATTCCTTCTTTCCCTGATGCCCTCCATCTGGCCATGGCTGGTCCTGATCTCGGCGCAATTGGCGGCACTGGCCCGGCGAACTGGCATCGCCTTTTCTCTGCTGGTTTTGTTCATCAGCATTGCCTCGGCAATAGGATTGATGTCACCCACGGCGATCGCTGCGGTGGTCTTTGGTTTGGTCGGAGCTGCTTTGCTACCCCATCTGAAAGGTTGGCCTGCTATCGCCGGGCACCTGTTATTGATCCTGTGGTGCCTGGTCATGGGTGCACATCTGCTGCCAGGATTCAACAATTTGAAAATTCTGGATCAGGTGCAGGCGGGTGCGGGAAGCGCCAGTTTCACCATGCACCTGAACCTGGACAAACCGATGGTCTTCTTTGCCATTCTTCTGGCCTGGCCCCGGATGCAGCGCGGAAAAACGCAGATCAAACCCACAGCTTTGCTGGTAGGGTTACTGATCCTTCCTGGCCTGTTTCTCATCGGTTTTTCCCTCGGCTCGGTGCAGCCGGAGTTTACGGTCCCCCCTTGGTGGCTGGTATTTGCCTTGTCCAACGCGTTTCTGACCTGCCTGACGGAAGAAGCCTTTTTTCGTGGCTATCTGCAATCGGCTTTCGCCGTACGTCTTGGGGACGCTTGGAGCGTGATCACAGCGAGCCTGCTGTTCGGGCTGGCCCATTTCGCCGGAGGTCCGGCGCTCGTGGCTTTTGCTTCTATTCTCGGGCTGGCCTGCGGATTGGGATACTATGCAACCAGCCGCCTCTGGGTTCCCGTTGCAATGCATTTTGGGTTCAACCTGACGCACCTGTTTCTGTTCACCTATCCTGGCCCCTTATGAATATCAGACCGGTAAGGCAGTGGTCTTGAACACGGTACGCAGAGCAAACGAACTTTGCATTTGGGCCACCCCTGGCAGGCGCGACAAGTATTGTCGATGAATGCGTGCGAAATCTTCGGTGTTCTCCGCCACGACTTTCAAAATGTAATCCGCCGTACCGGCCATCAGATGGCATTCCAACACATCCGGTATCCGGGCCACCGCCTTTTCAAACGCATCCAGAACCTCTTCGGCCTGACCTTGCAGCGTGATCTCGACAAAGACGGTTGTCGGCACGTTCATCTTCCGGGCATCCAGCAAAGCCACGTAGTTGCGGATATACCCGTCAACCTCAAGCCTTTGCACGCGCCGGTGGCAAGCGGACGGGGACAGGTTGACCTGTTCAGACAATTCCGAATTCGACATCCGACCATTTTTCTGAAGTGCCGCCAGAATCTTTCGATCAGTCGCGTCCAAGCTCATTGCTGCAATTCCTTTGCATGATATTTGTAAACTACGCGAAATTCTTCCAAAGAAAAACGCATTGACACGTTTTCTTTCACAGAAATTGCACTGAAAATGCACATAATTTAGGCAGTTTATGAACGGAGACCCCCATGAAGATCGGTTGCCCCAAGGAAATCAAACCCCAGGAATTCCGCGTCGGGATGACGCCCAATGCTGCTCAGGAAGCTGTTGCACGTGGTCACGAAGTCCTTATCGAATCCGGTGCAGGCATCGGCGCAGGTTTCGACAATGACGCCTATGTCGCGGCGGGCGCG
Organism: Ruegeria sp. YTSB088; assembly: GCF_059609825.1. Taxonomy (NCBI): domain Bacteria; kingdom Pseudomonadati; phylum Pseudomonadota; class Alphaproteobacteria; order Rhodobacterales; family Roseobacteraceae; genus Ruegeria; species Ruegeria sp. YTSB088. The sequence goes on from NZ_JBXWMM010000007.1 coordinate 191,677, forward strand.
CATATCATCGACACTGCGGAAGAAGTATTTGCCACCGCCGACATGATCGTGAAGGTCAAGGAACCCCAGGCTGTGGAACGCAAGATGCTGCGCGAAGGACAGCTGCTGTTCACCTATCTGCACCTGGCTCCGGACCCGGATCAGACGCATGACCTGCTGGAATCGGGTTGTACTGCCATCGCCTATGAGACCGTAACCGACGCGAACGGCGGCCTGCCTCTGCTGGCTCCGATGTCCGAAGTCGCCGGTCGCCTGGCCCCTCAGGTCGGGTCGTGGACACTGCAAAAGGCCAATGGCGGGCGCGGCGTTCTGATGGGTGGCGTACCCGGTGTCGGCCCTGCCAAAGTGGTCGTTATCGGCGGTGGCGTCGTAGGAACCCATGCGGCAAAGATCGCTGCCGGAATGGGCGCGGATGTCACCGTTCTGGATCGCTCCTTGCCGCGGCTGCGCTATCTGGATGACGTCTTTGGCGGAACCTTCAAGAACCAGTATTCGACAGCGGGCGCCACGGCCGAGCTGATCCAGGATGCCGATATGGTCATCGGTGCCGTTCTGATCCCCGGTGCTGCAGCTCCGAAACTTGTCTCGCGCGAACAGCTGTCGACGATGAAACCCGGTGCCGTACTTGTCGATGTTGCCATCGACCAGGGCGGGTGCTTCGAGACTTCAAAAGCCACCACCCATGCCGATCCGATCTATGATGTCGATGGCATCATGCATTACTGCGTTGCCAACATGCCGGGCGCAGTGGCGCGCACCTCGACCATCGCCCTGGGCAACGCCACGATGCCGTTCATGCTGTCTCTGGCGGATAAAGGCTGGAAACAGGCGTGTCAGGACGATCCGCATCTGCTGGAAGGCCTGAACGTTCACGCAGGCAAGCTGACTTACTATGCGGTCGGCAAGGCCCTTGGTATCGACGTTGTTTCACCTAACGTGATCGTCAAGTCGTAAACACTCCCGCCCCTGAAATCGCTTTTGAGAAACGATTTACAGCGTTGGGCGTAGCGCCACGCCCCCGGCGTGGCGCGGTCAGTATCAAACGCGACGGTTTGAACAAAGATAAGGGCACCGCGCAAGGGCGCGGTGCCGGACCCAACGGGAGGAGGGCATTTTCGAATGCCCGATCGACGGGCGGGAGCCGTCACCCCTGTTTCTGGATCTCCACAGAATGGGGATAAGGGATCGAAATACCCTTGTCGTCAAAGGCTTCCTTGATCGTTTTCGTCAGCTCGAATTTGACATCCCAATAGTCTGGTGCCGAGCACCACAGCCGTGCCGTCAGATCCACCGAGCTGTCACCCAGGTTCGTAACCCGAACCCATGGTTCCGGGTCGCTGTGAATGCGGCTGTCCGCTTTCGCCACATCCAGAATGATCTGCATGGCTTTGTCCGCGCTGTCGCCGTAATCAATCCCGAATACCAGATCGACACGGCGCGTGTCATGGGCAGAGTAATTCGTGATGATCGAGCCCCATGCCTGACCGTTCGGAACGATGATCTGCACGTTATCAGGCGTCACCAGCTCGGTGGTGAACAGGTTCAGGTCCTTTACGGTGCCCGACGTGCCCCCGATATCAACAAATTGACCCAGCTTGTAGGGCCGGAAGACAACCAGCATCACACCGGCCGCCAGATCGCTGAGCGTGCCTTGAAGGGCCAGACCGATGGCCAGCGATGCGGCACCCAGAATGGCGACGATGCTGGTGGCTTCAATTCCGAAGATACCCAGAACAGCAACCAGAACCATGGCGAGAATGGCCCATTTGACCAAGCTTGCCGAAAAGTTCCCCAGTGTCGGATCAATATGCGGCGTCGAATTGATCCGGCGGCGAACCATACCCCCGATTGCGCCAGCCACAATCCAGCCCAGGATCAGAACGACAAGCGCCTTGACGGCACTCATGATCAGCGGGGCATATGCCCCCACCTGTGTTACTACCTCATCCACGCCCATCTCCTTTCAACAGCAAGAAACCCGCGAGGTTTTCGCGGGGGTCACCAGATTGTGAGCCAAATTTGCCATCCGGTCTAGGTGCCAGTTTCACTGGAATTCCCCTCTGTTCGCCAGAAAACACGGCCTGACCGGAAATGCACATCGCACAGGGCTTAAATAAATGCGCCTTGGTCCCTAGTTTTGACGGAACAGCCAAACAGGAGCCCCCCAATGCTGGACAACAAACCACATCCGATAACGGCCCGCTGGCCCGCGCAATCCCCGGACAAGATCCAATTGTATTCCTATCCGACTCCAAACGGCGTAAAGGCGTCGATCATGCTGGAGGAAACTGGCCTGCCCTATGAGGCTCATCTGGTGACGCTGTCGGATGCGGATGTCAAAAGCCCCGAGTTTCTGTCGCTGAACCCAAATAACAAGATCCCCGCCATCCTCGATCCCAACGGTCCGGACGGTGAACCCCTTGCCCTGTTCGAGAGCGGCGCGATCCTGCTGTATCTGGCCGAGAAATTAGGCAAGTTCCTGGGACAAAACGCAGCAGACAAGTATCGCATTACGCAATGGCTGATGTTCCAGATGGGGGGCGTGGGGCCAATGTTTGGTCAGCTTGGCTTTTTCTACAAATTCGCTGGCAGCGAAATCGAAGACCCCCGACCGCGCGAACGCTATATCAACGAGGCCAAGCGCCTGCTGAACGTGGTCAACATGCAACTGGACGGGCAGGACTGGATTGCAGGCGATTACTCCATCGCCGATATCGCTCTTGCCCCCTGGCTGAATGCTTTGGACTTCTACGGCGCGAAAGAGGTTGTTGGCTGGGACGACTACGCCAATGTCGTCGCCTATGTCGACCGTTTCATGCAGCGCCCGGCGGTGCAGCGCGGCAAGGCCATACCCGCACGCGCTTAAACGGTTTCGCAATAGGAAGGGTGCCAAAGCTGGCACCCTCTTCGCAAAGCTCAGCCCGGCAGTGCACCCGTCAGCACATAGCGCAGGATTTCGACCACCTGCGCGGGCTTTTCCGCCACGGCCAGCGCGGCTGCATCAACTTCTTTCAACGCGTGCTGATGCTCGGGACCATGCAGCACGATGATGGACTTACCCAGCGCTGCTGCATTACCCGCATCAAAAGCGGCGTTCCACTGTTTGTACTTGTCGCCAAACCGCACAACCACCACATCGGCATCCGAAATGCCCTTTCGGGTCCGGATCGCATTGACCATCGCACCCTTGTGATCATGCCAGTATTTGTTCGGCTCTTCCCCCAGAATGGCAACGCCACAATCGTCGCTGGCCCCGTGATCAGTCACCGGGCCGTTGAAGGTGATATCCAACCCCTGTGCGCCGTCGATGATCTGTTCGCGCCAGTCGGTGTGTATTTCACCAGAGAGGTATACGTTCAGCATCTTTAGTCCTCCGCAAAAACAGAAAGGGCGCCGCCAGCCCTTTCATTATTTCAGTTGTGCGTCCGCCGAAAGCTGCTCAGCATCAACCGCGCAGAACGCCGCCGGTTGCCTTGATAACCTTGGCGATAACCTTTTCGGCCACCGCTTCGATGTCCTTTTCCTTCAGCGTCTGGTCCGTCGGCTGCAAGCGTACTGTGATGGCCAGAGATTTTTTGCCTTCACCCAGGCTGCCGCCGATGAATTCGTCAAAGACACGTACATTTTCGATCAGTGCCTTATCGGCACCTGCTGCCGCGTTTACCAAGGTCAGCGCCTCGACGCTTTCATCCACGACAAAGGCAAAGTCCCGTTCGACCGCTTGCAAATCACGCAATTCCAATGCGGCACGTGTGGCACCGGACTTACGAGGCAAGGGAACCTCGTCCGGCCAAATCGTAAAGGCCATTGCCGGGCCCTTGATATCCATCGCCTGCAGCACGCGCGGGTGCAACTCACCAAAGACACCCAGTACCTTTTTCGGCCCCAGACAGATCTTGCCGTGGCGACCCGGGTGCCACCAGGCATCGCCGTCGCGCAGAATCTGCACCTTGGCCGGTGCTCCGATCGCCGCAAGAACGGCCTCGGCATCCGCCTTGGCATCAAAGACATCCACCGGGCGCGATGCCCCGTGCACATCCTTGGGGCCGTTGCGGCCAACCAGCAGGCCGGCGATCTGGGTTTTCTGGTCGCCGGGTTCGCCATCATGGAAAACAGGGCCAACTTCGAACAGGGCGACGTCGGCGTATCCGCGTGCCTGATTGCGGGCCGCGGCCTGCAACAATCCGGGCAGCAGATCGGGGCGCATGTGGCTCATCTCGGACGAGATCGGGTTTTCCAGCATGGTCGCATCGTCACCGCCACCGAACAAAGCGGCCGAAGCCTGATCGATGAACGTATAGCTGACGCATTCGTTGTAACCCAGCGCGGCGCAGGTGCGGCGCGCCATGGACTGGCGGCGCTGAGCCGGTGTCATCACCGGCTTAGGAATACCATCGGTGACACGCGGCAAGGGTTTGCCCTGCAACTTGGTCAACGAGGCGATCCGTGCGACCTCTTCCACCAGATCGGCCTCACCCATGATATCGGGGCGCCAGCTTGGCACGTGGGCCATCTCGCCCTCCAGACGGAACCCGAGGCGGGTCAACGTCTGACGCTGTTCGCTTTCGGGAATGTCCATCCCGACCAGAGACTGCACCCGTTCAGCATCCAGCTTGTACGCACGTGCGTGGTTCGGCGCTTTACCCGCCTCGACCACTTTGGACGCTTCACCGCCGCAGATGTCCAGAACCAACTGGGTTGCGTGCTCAAGACCTTCCAGAGTGTATTCAGGGTCCACGCCGCGTTCGAACCGATACCGCGCATCCGAATTGATCTTCAGCGCCCGACCCGTCAGCGCGATCTGCACATGATCCCAAAACGCGCTTTCCAGGAACACATTCACAGTATCCTCGGTGCAGCCGGTTTCCTGACCGCCCATGATGCCTGCGATGGATTCCGGCCCTTTGTCATCGGAAATAACCATCATGCCGGGCTGTAGGGTGTATTCCTTCTCGTCCAGCGCCACCAGGGTTTCACCGCCTTTTGCGCGATGAACACGAAGGTTGCCCTGTACCTTGTCCGCGTCAAACACATGCAGCGGGCGGTTATGGTCAAAGGTCATGTAGTTGGTGATATCCACCAGCGCCGAAATCGGACGTAGCCCGATCGCCTTCAACTGATCCTGCAACCACTGTGGGCTGGGGCCGTTCTTGACACCCTTGATAAGGCGGCCCGTGAAATGCGGGCAACCATCCAGCGTATCCTCATCAATCGATACTTTGATCGGGCTTTCGAAATCGCCTGGCACCGGCACGTAGTCGCGCTGTTTCAGAGTGCCGATCCCACGCGCCGCCAGATCACGCGCGATGCCTTCCACGCCCAGCGCATCCGGCCGGTTCGGAGTGATCGCGATTTCGATCACAGGATCGACTTTCGAGGGCGCATTCTCGGCAAGCCAATCAACGAACCTGTCACCGACCTCGCCCGAGGGCAATTCGATGATGCCATCATGTTCGTCCGACAATTCCAGCTCACGCTCGGACGCCATCATGCCAAAGCTTTCGACGCCGCGGATCTTGCCGACGCTGATCGTCAGGTCCAGCCCGGGGATATACATGCCCGGTTTGCAGACGACGACAGTGATCCCTTCGCGGGCGTTGGGCGCGCCGCAGATGATCTGCAATTCGCCTTCATCCGTGTCCACCTTGCAGACGCGCAGCTTGTCGGCGTCGGGGTGCTTTTCCGCGTGTTTCACATAGCCCAGCGTAAAGTCCTTGAGCTTGTCAGCCGGGTTGATAACCTCTTCGACCTCAAGGCCAAGGTCGGTCAGCGCCTCAGTGATCTCATCAACCGACGCATCGGTGTCGAGGTGGTCTTTCAGCCAGGACAGAGTGAATTTCATTGCTCGGGGCCTTTTTTGGCAGATATCCGTTTGGCAAAGGCAATGACAAAGAATGCGCCAAGGTGCAAGCGCTGCGGGTCACGGATAGGTGGGGGTGCGGCCCAAAAGCTCGTCCAATTGCCGCCCGATCCAGCCATGCGGGATGAAATGCCCGCCCGGATGGGTGTCCAGCACCACCTGCCCCTGCGCACAATCGGTCCATTCCACGCGGCTGAGCGTCAGGAACGGTCTCACGCTCCAGTCCCCGCGCGGGGTTGCGCCGTTGCAGTCAAACTTCGCTTTCCACAGCGCCACCGGATAGGTGGTATCGCCGCCCGGTCCAAAGGGAAAACCCATCACCGTATCGTCCAGCCCATGCACGTGGCGCACCTCGCGCGGGGCTTCGGGGCAATCTTCGGTCTGGCGGATGCTGCCCGCAACGGCCAGCAAGGCGGAGATGTCATTGCCCGACTGGCAGACATAGCGCCACGCCATCGCACCGCCATAGGAATAGCCCGAAACATGGATGCGTTCGGGGTCAATCGGATAGCGCTTGGCGACGTCTTCCAGCACCGCGTCGGCAAAGGGGACGTCTCCGGTATCCGAAGTCCAGAAATCCCAGCTTTTGCCTAACCCGTTCGGGGCCACCAGCAGCACACCGCGCAGCTTTGTGGCTCCGGCGATACGCTCATGGTTCACCACAACCGTTCCCTGCCGCGCCCAGCCGTGGAAATGCAGCAACACCGGCAGAGGCGTTTCGCCATCCCACCCGTCCGGCTCCAGCACATGATACGAGCGGTCGCCGACCTGACAGGCGGTATCGCCGTGACAGGATTCGATTGCGATGGCTTGGGTGGCGGTCAGCAGGAGGAGGCAGAGCAGTCGATAAATCATCCGTCGAACCCTAGCGAGCCTGCGCCCGCTGTCACGTCACAACCGCGTGGGAGATTGTGACAAGCCGCGCTGTCGCCAGACCGCGGGATGGCGATCAACGGGTTGTAGTGGGCAGTTTATCTTGGCCAAGCCTGTGCATCATTCAAACGGTGCGCTTGCGGAGACAAATCGCCAGCCCGTGCGGGCGGTCTGGCGATGGCGCGGCGGCCTATCGGCCTTTGCTCCGCGCCTTCTTCTGCTTAATTACGACCTGTACTTTTTTGATCTGCTCTAGTTCTTCACGCTCTTGTAGAAACTGGATTCCATACCGGATGTATCCCACCAACAGGCCAGGGTAGACAAAAATAACAAGTGCAAAGCCTAGTATCCCTAAGACGACCCCAAACGCTGGCATGGCGGGTACCACGGTGGGTACGAAAGACAACAATACAGGACCGATAAACAACGCAACAATCCACCGTACTGGAGCGCTCGTTATTCGGTCGCTCCACCAATCGAAGTAGCGTGCCAGATATACTCCTATCGGAAACACTTAGCGGCTCAAACCACCATGCAGGTTCGGCATATCCAACGCCGCAAACCCATAGTGACGCAGCCAGCGCAGATCACTGTCAAAGAAGGCCCGCAAATCCGGAATGCCGTATTTCAGCATCGCCAGACGGTCGATGCCGATGCCAAAGGCAAAGCCCTGATAGACCTCAGGATCAATCCCACCGGCGGCGATCACCTTGGGGTGGACCATGCCCGAGCCCAAAATCTCCATCCAGTCGTCACCCTCACCGATCTTCAGTTGACCGTTATCCCACGAACAGCGGATATCGACCTCGGCCGACGGCTCGGTGAAGGGGAAGTGCGAGGCGCGAAAGCGCAGTTCGACGTCGTCGACCTCGAAAAACGCCTTCACGAACTCTTCCAGAACCCATTTCAGGTTCGCCATCGAGATGTCCTTGTCGATAGCCAGCCCCTCGACCTGATGGAACATCGGCGTGTGGGTCTGGTCATAATCGGCGCGGTAGACGCCGCCCGGACAGATGATGCGGATCGGTGCGCCCTGCAGCTCCATTGATCGGATCTGGACAGGCGAAGTATGGGTGCGCAGCACATGCGGCGGTCGCTCGTCGCCTTCGGCGCGGTGCATATAGAACGTGTCCATCTCGGCCCGTGCGGGGTGGTGGCCGGGGATATTCAGGGCGTCGAAATTGTGCCAGTCGGTTTCGATCCGCGGCCCTTCGGCCACTGAAAAGCCCAGTTCGGCAAAGATCGCGGTCAGTTCCTCGGTCGCCTGGCTGACCGGGTGGATCGAGCCTTGGCCACGTGGCCGGGTCGGCAGCGTGACATCCAGCCATTCAGTGCGCAGACGCTCATCCAGCGCGGCATCAGCCAGCGCCGCCTTCTTGGCAGAGAGCGCCGAGTTGATCTCATCCTTCAGGGCATTCAGCGCGGGGCCAGCAACCTGACGTTCTTCGGGCGTCATCTTGCCCAGCTCGCGCATCTTCAGCGCGACTTCGCCTTTTTTGCCCACGGCGGCGACGCGGATCGCCTCAAGCGCGTTCTCGTCGCCTGCCTCGGCGATTTGGCCCAGATATTTTGCCTTAAGATCGTCCATGACGCCCTCTGAATTTGGTCGCCAACCTGCTATCGGGCCAGCCCCGCGAATGCAAGCGGGACCGGTCGGATCAATAACTGTATTCAGGGAAAATCCGGGTCAGATCACCGTTCCAGTCGCCGTTGTAGTGTTCCAGCAACTCATCCGCAGGCACTTTCCCGCTTTGGATGCTGTCCTTGAGCGCGTTGAGGAAATGGGTCTCGTCCGGCACCAGTCCACCGGCCCCGGGATAGGCGCGGGCTTTCAGGCCGGCCTCAGAGACCGCCACCACCTCACGCGCCAGATCGTGCATGTTGATGTTACCGACTTTCGCTTGCAGGCCATCTTTGGCGGCCGCGACACGCAGCGCCTCGCGGGTCTCGGTGTCCCAGCCTTTGACCAGATCCCAGGCCGCGTCCAATGCCGTTTGGTCGTAAGTCAGGCCAACCCAGAAGGCAGGCAAGGCGCACAGACGACGCCACGGTCCACCATCGGCCCCGCGCATTTCCATGAACTTCTTGATCCGAGCTTCGGGGAAGGCGGTGGTCAGGTGGTCGGCCCAATCGCTGAGCGTGGGCGTTTCACCCGGCAGGGCGGGCAGTTCACCTTTCAGGAAGTCACGGAAGGACATGCCCAGCGCATTGATGTACTGGCCGTCGCGATACACAAAATACATCGGCACATCGAGCGCGTATTGCACGTAACGCTCGAACCCGAAGCCGTCTTCGAAAACAAAGGGCAGCATTCCTGTGCGGGCATCGTCCAGATGCCGCCAGATGTAACTGCGCCAGCTTTTCTGGCCATTTACCTTGCCCTCAAAAAAGGGCGAGTTCGCAAACAACGCCGTTGCCACCGGCTGCAAGGCCAACGCGACGCGCAGTTTCTGCACCATGTCGGCCTCGGACCCGAAGTCGATATTGACCTGAACGGTGCAGGTTCGGCGCATCATGGCGCGGCCCATGGTGCCGACCTTTTCCATGTAATCGTTCATCAGCCGATAACGCCCCTTGGGCATCAACGGCATTTCGTCATGGGTCCAGGTCGGAGCCGCGCCGAGACCGATGAAACCCACGCCGATCTCATCTGCGATGTCCTTCACCTCACGCAGGTGGGTGTTCACCTCATCGCAGGTTTCGTGGATGGTCTCAAGCGGAGCACCCGACAGCTCAAGCGCGCCGCCCGGCTCCAGGCTGACATTGGCGCCGTCCTTTTCCAGACCGATCAAATGACCAGCTTCGCGGACTTCTGCCCAGCCATGGCGATCCCGCAGACCTTCCAGCACGGCCACAATCGAACGGGTGCCTTCGAAGGGCAACGGTTTCAGCGAGTCCTTGCAGTAGCCGAATTTCTCATGCTCGGTGCCGATGCGCCAGTCTGCCTTGGGCTTGCAGCCCGACTCCAGATATTCGGCCAATTGCTCGTGGCGTTCGATCGGACCGCCGCCGGACTGAGGGATGGACATGAACCGTGCTCCGATCCTGATGTGTCTGTCTTTTGGCCAGTCGTGGGGGCAAACTGCGCCAGTGTCAATGCAGCCGAAGGTGTGGAGGGCGCGAGGACGTACGCTCCCAGATAACGACCTTATGCGGCGATCTGCCGTTGAGTTCAGACAGCATTTGTTCGGTTTTCAAGCCCGGCAGGCTTGAGAAAACGTCGAACAGAGCTTCGGCTCCTTCAGCGTTCACAGGAATGTGAAGCGTCGGTTGCCCTGGCTGATCCAGAACCCAATGCGCCGGACTGGAGGTCGGATCAAGTGCAAGCCGTTCGATTTCTCGTGTCGCAACAATGCCGCCATCCAGAGGGCCGAGATAAGTGATTTGCCCTTCATCAACAGTAACGACGCCCTGCCCGCCTGCGCCGGTTCTGAACCGTGCGCGCTGTATGCCGATCACGGCCAAAGCCGCGGACACGACGATCAGGAACCAACCGACCCAGGCCAGCAACCCACCCGGCCCGCTGACCCAACTGACGCCAAGGATCAGGACAAAAGCCGCGACCAGTACTTCACGCCAACGCCAAAGTGCCAGTTTTGCCTCGGGTCGAAAAAAGCTCATTGAGCGGACTCCGTTTGATCGTTGAACAGAACCAGTGTGACCGAACCGGCCGGCATGAATCCAATCGCTATGTAAGCACGAGCGGCCGCATTTGAAGCGGCAAATAAGACGGCTCGGTTCACACCTGCCTCGCGCGCCTCTTTCAAATGCAAAGCGACAGCGGTGCGCGCATAACTTCGCCCGCGCAGCTCGCGAGGGGTAAATACACCACCGATCTGAACGACATCCGAAAGCGCCGAATTGAAGCCTGTCATCGCAACCGGCTGTCCTTTGTAGATAAGGGCTCTGTGACTGTCGCGCTCCAGATAACGTTTCAGGTCTTCTCTGGCCTGCTTGTCCAGTTCCTTGTGAAGCAAACCCGGCGTTTCCTGAAGGTATTGCTTCCGCCAGGCAATCACTTGATTGCGATCCACTCCGGCCAACGGAACAAGGCGCACATCTTCCATTTGAGGAACAACAAGGTTGTTCAGGTTAAGTGAGAATGCCGGTTCATCGTCATTGAGACCCGTCAGCCTGTCTCGCCAACCTGCGATTTTGACGAAGTCTCTAACCTGCGCCGTTTCACCGATGATTCCCGAGACAGCTCGGTTTTGGATCAAATCCCAGGCGGCAAAAAGCTCTGCACGCTTCACGTTGGGGCATTGCGGAAAGACTATTCCTTCATTGGTGATACCCAAGACACCGCGCAGCGGGTTACCCAGCAACCAAAACGACATGCTCCGAGGATGGGAACCACCCAGACCGAAATCTTCCAAATTGCCCAAAGGAAACATTGAGCTTTGGAGGTGGAGGCGCAAAAACCGCTGAACTTCTGGAACATCCTTCTGTAGCGCTGCGCGCCACATTACGCCCAATCCCCCAGCGCCTGCTGCCACATGGTCAGTGCAGCGACTGCCGCCGTGTCGGCCCGCAGGATGCGCGGACCAAGACTGACGACATGCGCGAATGGCAACCCTGTCAGACGCGCGCGTTCCTTGTCAGAAAACCCGCCTTCCGGGCCGATGAGAATCGCCCACGGGTAACCTTTTTTATTGGCGGCCAATCGCAAGGCCGATCCAACCTCGGCTTCGTTGCAGAACATCAGTTGCCGATCTTCGGGCCATGCATCCAACAGCCGATCCAACCGCTGCAAATCGGCGACCTCGGGCACGAAGGTTCCGCCGCATTGCTCGGCCGCCTCGACGGCATGGGCCTGCAAGCGGTCTTGCCGGATACGTTCGGAATTTGTGAACTCGGTCTGCACCGGCATGATACGCGCCGCGCCCATTTCCGCGGCTTTTTCCACGATGAAATCAGTGCGGGCCTTTTTTATCGGTGCAAACAGGAACCAAAGATCGGGCGGCAACTGCAACGGTTTCGTCTGCTCAAGGCAGGTCAGCGTTCCTCCGCGTTTTCCCGCCTCCGAGACTTCGGCCAACCACTCTCCGTCCTGCCCGTTGAACAGGGCGACCTGCCCTTTGAACGCAAGGCGCATGACACCAAAGAGGTAGTGCGCCTGGTCGCGCGTCAAAGGAACCGATTGCCCCTGACCCAAGGGCTGCTCTACATACAGTCTGATCTTCGCACTCATGAGACCTTACATATGCAAGGCAATGCCCCAACACCAGATGGTCAAGTCGCTGATGCAGTCACCGGCAACTGGGTTGACACCCGTGCCCCGGCCTTTGCCCGCCCCTACCTGCGCCTCAGCCGCGCGGACCGGCCCATCGGGACATGGCTGTTGCTGATTCCGTGCTGGTGGGGGCTGGCGCTGGCCATCCTGCACGACGGTCAGCCGCGTTGGGAAGATCTGTGGATCGCCATAGGATGCGCATTCGGAGCCTTTCTGATGCGGGGCGCAGGTTGCACCTGGAATGACATTACGGACCGGGAATTCGACGGGCAGGTCGAACGCACACGCTCGCGCCCGATCCCTTCGGGTCAGGTCAGCGTCCGGCAGGCCGCGGCGTGGATGGTCCTGCAATGCATTCTGGCGTTGGGCATCCTCCTCAGTTTCAATCAGGCGGCCATTGCCATGGGCGTACTGTCCCTGTTGCCAGTGACGATCTATCCGTTTGCCAAACGGTTTACTTGGTGGCCTCAGGTGTTCCTGGGGTTGGCTTTCAACTGGGGCGCCCTTCTGGCCTGGGCGGCGCATAGCGGTTCCGTAGGATGGCCTGCAGTGACTCTTTACCTGTCTGGAATCGCGTGGACCCTGTTCTACGACACCATCTATGCGCATCAGGATGCCGAGGATGACGAACTGATCGGCATCAAGTCAACCGCCCGGCTGTTCGGAGCCGATACAGCGAGGTGGCTGAAGTACTTTTTGGTGGCGACGGTGTCGCTGATGGGACTGGCCATCGTCGATGCAGGGGTGCCGGATGCCTCGATGCTGGCATTGGGCGTTGCGCTCTGTGGGCCTTGGGCAATGGGCTGGCACATGATGTGGCAACTCCGCGCGCTGGACATCGAAGACAATGCCAGGCTGTTGCAATTGTTCAGGGTCAACCGCGACACTGGCTTGATTCCGCTGATCTTCCTCTGCGTTGCCCTGTTGCTCTGATTGCACCTGCTGAACGGGGCCTGTAAAGATCGGCCCAACCGCCTGAGGAGTGTCGAGCCCAAATATGCGTCTGCCGTATTTTATCGTTGTTTCCCTGATCTTTCTTGTGTCAGCCGGGCTGTCGCTTTTGGCAGCCAGCTATGCCGTTACAAAGATCGAAGAGACTTCGGAATTCGCTGTGCGCCGGTCGCTTGATCTCAAAGGCCATGACTGGGCCGAGGTTGAATCCCATGGCTTGCGCGTGGTCCTGACCGGAACTGCACCGGATGAGGCGACCCGCTTTAACGCGCTGACAGCAGCCGGAACCGAGGTCGATGCGTCCCGCGTAATCGATGAAATGGAGGTTGAAGCGACTTCGGCCCTGGCGTCACCACGCTTTTCAGCAGAAATTCTGCGCAATGATCACGGTATCTCGATCATCGGTTTGATCCCCGCCAGTGAAGACAGGGATGACCTGATCAGACGGCTGAGCAATCTCGACCGCAACATCGCGGTCTCGGACCTGATGGAAACGGCAGATTACCCCAAGCCCGACGGTTGGGATGCAGCGATATCCTATGCCATCGAGGCTTTGGCCAGCCTGCCTCGCGCCAAAATTTCCGCAAGTGCGGATTTGGTCAAAATCACCGCCATTGCGGACAGCCAACAGGAAAAACAACGTCTCGAACAAGATCTGACTCGCGCCGCACCGCCCAGCCTGCGGATCGGGCTGGCGATTTCGGCCCCCCGGCCCGTCATCACACCTTTTACGCTGCGTTATCTGATCAACGAAGAAGGTGGGCAATTTGATGCCTGCTCGGCACAGGATGAAAAGGCCCGCGACCGGATCGTGACCGCCGCGCGCGAAGCCGGACTGTCAGGGCCATATTCCTGTACCATCGGTCTGGGTGAGCCCTCACCGCGTTGGCCCGAAGCAGCCGAGAAGAGCATTCAGGCGCTTGCCAGAATCGGCAAAGGCTCGGTCACAATGTCGGATGCCGACATTACATTGGTTGCGGCGCAAGGCACCGATCCAGCCATGTTCGACCGAATTGTGGGCGAACTTGAAACAGCGTTGCCTCAGGTCTTTGCCCTGCACGCTGTTCTGCCGGAACCCGAAACCAGCGAACAGGCCGGACCCATAGAGTTCTCGGCGACCCGCAGTCCCGAAGGGCTGGTGCAACTGCGAGGGCGCCTGGGGGATGAAACCTTGCGGGATATGGTCGACAGCTATGCCCGCGCGGCCTTTGGCTCGGACCAGGTCTATACAGCAACCCGCATCGTGCCGGGGCTTCCGGCAGATTGGCCGGTGCGTGTTCTCGCTGGCCTTGAGGCGTTGGCACAACTTCACAACGGCGCCTTGACCGTGACGCCGGACACAGTCGAACTGACTGGCCTCAGCCATGAAGAAGATGCCAAGGCCCGTATTGCGGGTCAGCTGTCGGACAAGCTGGGAGAGGGGCAGGAATTCACCCTGACGATCACTTATCAGCCGCCGCCAGAACCCGAAGATGCTCTGCCCGATCCTGAAGTCTGCGAAGCGCAGATCGCCGAAGTTCAGACTGTCAGCAAAATTGCTTTCGAACCCGGATCGGCAACGATTGCGTCCGACTCGCGCGATGCCGTGAACCAGATCGCGGATATCCTGCGCGACTGCGGACCGATCCGTATGGAAATACAAGGCCATACCGACAGCCAGGGCCGCGAAGAGATGAACCAGCAGCTCAGCCAGGCACGGGCTCAATCCATTCTGAACGAGCTGCGCGGGCGGCGCATTCCCACTAGCAGCTACACTGCCGTGGGATACGGTGAAACACAGCCCATTGCGGATAACGACACCGAAGAAGGCCGCGAGGAAAACCGGCGGATCGAGTTCCGGCTGATCCGCCCCGAACCAGTCGAGGCCTCCGAAACAGGTCTCGAAGCGCTCGAGGCCGAGACTGACCCGCCCGGGGCAGATCAGACCGACACGACCGCACCAGATGCGGATGCAGAGGACCAGTAAGTTGAACAGAACCGAATTCATCATCGCCACTGCCGTCATTCTGTTTGCGGCCTTCTGCATGGGCTGGTTTGCCAACTGGCTGGCCCACCGCCTGTCCCGCGTCCGCCAAAGCGACGTTGCTGATCTGGATCGCATGAGCCAGGAACTGCACGAAGCGGAAGAAACCCGCGATCAGGCCATAACCTACCTTCAGCAACGCGAAGCCGAGTTGACCAATCAGCTGACCCAGACAGAGGCAGAACTGGCCGCAGCCATGGACGGCCTGCGCGCCGCGCGGCAAGAGGCCGAGGAAATGCGCGGGCGGATCAACAACGCCGACTGAACGACCGTCTTTCCGGTCGTCTCACAAGACCTGTGCCAAATCTGCGAACGGGTCTTCGGGGTCTTCCAGGCCAATCGACGGCCAGAACACGCCATCCCCTGCGCAATTCCTACAACGCGCCAATTGCGCCCCTTCCAGACGGAAGGACGTTTGCATCAAAGCTTCGGTTCCCATCCGGAAAATCAGACTGCAATGGCGACCAAGCGACACGGCATAGTGGACGATCCAGAGTTTATCGATCATCTGCCGGGCATACGCACCGCTGATCGGGGCCGGGCTTTGTCCGAATGAATTGTCTGTTTCGCAAGGCCTTAGCAACTCAATCCGTAGTGCAAGCCGCCATCCTATCGATCCATTTTTCACGGATTTGGTGCAGATTCGCGAACCAGTGTCAGGATGAGAATTGAACCCGCTCGGGTCCACAAGCCACCACGGCGGTCGCGCCGCACTACCAGCGGGTCAACGCGTCTTCGTCCTGCTCTTTGGCCGCGACCCATTCGGCGCCGGAACGGGTGATTTCTTTCTTCCAGAACGGCGCACGCGATTTCAGATAATCCATCAGATACTCCGCCGCTTCAAACGCATCCTTGCGGTGCGGTGCCGCCGTGGCCACCATCATGATCTTGTCGCCCGGTGCCAGACGTCCATGACGATGAATCACCAGCACATCGCCCAATGACCAACGATCCTTGGCCTCTTGGGCGATCTTGGTCAGGGCGCGCTCGGTCATACCCGGATAATGCTCGATCTCCATCACATCCAGATCACCGCTTGCAAGGTCGCGCACAACGCCGGTGAACGTAACGATGGCCCCGTTGGAATCATCCCCGGCGGTAAAAGCATTGGCCTCTGCCCCCAGATCAAATGCCTCTTCCTGAACCGCGATCCGCATCGTTCAACCGCCCGTCATCGGTGGGAAAAACGCAACTTCCCGAACTCCTGCCAACGAAGCATCGAAGTCCGACAGCTCTTGATCCAACGCGACGCGAAGGGCGGTTAAATCGGCAAACGCCGCAGCGTAGCGGTCTTCCCGAGCGCTCAGTTCAGCCACCAGGTCGCTGACTGTGGCCGCTTGCGTTTCGACCTTTTCTTTTGGCAAGCCGATGCGTTCGCGCACCCATGCGAAATACAGAACATCCATCGGTTAGCTCTCCTTCAGATGAGGCATGGCTTTACGTAGATAATCATAGCCGGTGATCAATGTTAGCGTTGCGGCGATCCACAACAGCCACAGCCCGACCTGACCAGCCCAGTACATGCCATCGACATTCAAGCGCAGGTGGTTCACGTCTTCGACCTGACCCGCAATGATTTGCTCGACCAGCTCGGCATCCATACCAAAACTCGCCATCACGGCATAGTGCTCAAAGATACCCTGCGAAAACAGAACCGCGATGGCGACCATCTGGGCCGTGGTCTTCCATTTGGCCAGTTTGGTGACTTTGAGCGTGCCGGCCACATCGCCCAGGTATTCCCGCAGGCCCGACACAAAAACTTCACGAAACAGGATCACGGTTGCAGGAAGGACAAGCCACGGTGTCCAGTGCTCGGTCGAATAGCCCACAAGGATCATAAGCGCGATCACCACCATGGCCTTGTCGGCGATCGGATCCAGCATCGCTCCGATTTTGGTCTCCTGCTTCCATGCGCGGGCCAGATACCCATCGAACCAATCGGTAATCGCCGCTGACAGAAACAGGATCAGTGCAAACCAGTCCGCATAGGGACGGGTGAAATACAAAAACATTACAGCCAGTCCGGGCGCGGCCAGCAGGCGCAGCACAGTCAGGAGATTGGGTAAATTCCATTTCATGGCTTGGACCCTATATTGCTGGTCCGGAACAGAAAAGCCAATCAGGCAAAAAACTTCATCACTCACAAACGCTTGGTCAAAGCGCCGCAGGCCTGGCGTCTCAGAACAGAACTTCTTGGCCTTTCCCGGCTTTGCGGTCAGATTGCCGCGCAAGCCGAACCAGAAAGTACCAGATGACAGCGCATATTCAAACCGACGCCCGATCAAACATGATCGGCAGCCTCTGGATGATCGCCGCGATGGCGGGCTTTGCGCTGGAGGATGCGTTGCTGAAAGCCGCCTCAGCCGCACTCCCGATATGGCAGGTTCTGGTTCTTTTTGGTGTGGGTGGGTCCGTGATATTTGCTGCGGTGGCTTTGGCGCGCGGGCATCGGTTGCTGCACCCTGACGTTCTGTCCCGCCCGATGAAAATTCGAGTACTTTTCGAGGTCTTTGGTCGATTGTTTTACGTTCTGGCCATTGCACTGACTCCTTTGTCCTCGGCTACGGTGATTCTGCAAGCCACGCCTCTGGTCGTTGTTGCAGGCGCCGCGTTGTTCTTTGGCGAGACAGTCGGTTGGCGGCGTTGGAGCGCTATCTTTGTCGGCATGATCGGCGTCGTCGTCATCCTGCAACCCACCGGAGACAGTTTTTCGCTGCTGTCGATACTGGCAGTGCTGGGAATGCTGGGATTTGCCGGACGTGATCTGGCCAGCCGAGCAGCACCTGCCACGCTTGGAACCGAAGTCCTGGGGTTTTACGGCTTCCTCAGCATCATCGTGGCCGGCGTGGCCTATCGGTTTTGGGAGGGCGCGCCGATGGTCTCACTCAGCGTGCACACAAGCCTGCACCTAACCGGGGCGGTGCTGATGGGGGTAATGGCTTATGCGTCGCTGATGAAGGCCATGCGCACGGGCGAAGTGTCTGCCGTGACCCCGTTCCGGTACACCCGACTATTGTTCGGCATCGGGTTGGGTGTGGCCATGTTCGGTGAAAGCCTGGACCCTACCATGTGGATCGGCAGCGCGCTGATCGTTGCCTCGGGCCTCTATATTCTGTGGCGGGGTCGGCGTGCCTAGCCCTTGTCGTGGAAGAAGTCGTAAACCTTCTGCGCCAAACCGGCCGAGATCCCTTCGACCGCTTTCAGATCGGCCAGATTGGCCCGGCTGACGGCTTTGGCGCTGCCGAAATGAGCCAGCAGAGCACGTTTGCGTGCCGCCCCGACACCGGGGATCTCGTCCAACGGTGTCGCACCTACGGCCTTTGCCCGCTTTGCGCGATGGGTGCCGATGGCAAACCGGTGCGCCTCATCCCTTAAGCGTTGAATGAAATACAGTACCGGATCGTTTCGTTTCAGCGCAAATGGGCGCTGGCCGATCCGGTGAAACTCTTCCTTGCCGTGATCGCGGTCGACCCCTTTGGCGACGCCGACCATGGGAATGTCTTCGACCCCATGTTCGACCATGATCTCATGCACGGCGCTTACCTGCCCGGCACCGCCATCAATCAGCAGCAGATCAGGCCACAGCCCTTTGTCGCGATCCGGGTCTTCCTTTTGCAATCTGGTGAAACGACGGTTCAGTACCTCTTTCATCATGCCGAAGTCGTCACCCGGTGTGAGGTCATCTCCGCGAATGTTGAACTTGCGGTAGGCGTTTTTCATGAACCCCTCTGGGCCCGCTACGATCATGCCGCCAACCGCGTTGGTGCCTTGAATGTGAGAGTTGTCGTAGACCTCAATCCGACCCGGCGGACCGTCCAGTTCGAACGCCTCGGCCAGCCCGCGCAACAGCTTTGCCTGCGTGGCGCTTTCCGACATGCGGCGGGCCAGAGCCTCGCGTGCGTTGCGCAAGGCGCCGGCAACCAGTTCATGTTTTTCGCCACGTTGCGGCACAAGGATTTCGACCTTGCGCCCGGCTTTTTCAGCCAACGCCTGCTGCATCAGATCAACGTTTTCGATTCCGTCCGACAGGATCAACTGTCGCGGCGGTTCCTTGTTGTCGTAGAACTGACCCAGAAAGGCCTCCATCACTTCGGCAGATGAAACATCCGGCCCGACGCGCGGATAGAAATCCTTGTTGCCCCAGTTCTGGTTCGCACGGATGAAAAACACCTGCACACAGGCCTGACCGCTGTCCATGTAAAGGCCGATCACGTCCGCCTCAGCAACACCGCGCGGGTTGATACCCTGAGAGGTCTGCACCTGCGTCAGCGCCCGGATACGGTCACGCAGACCGGCGGCGCGTTCGAACTCCATCGCCTCGGACGCAGCCATCATCTGCTCGGCCAGCTCCTCCTGTACCTTGGTCGAGCGACCCGACAGGAAGCGTTCAGCATCCTTCACGCTTTCACGGTAATCCTCCTCCGAGATCAGGCCGACACACGGCCCGGAGCAACGCTTGATCTGATACAGCAGGCAAGGCCGTGTTCGGCTGTCGAACATCGAATCCGAGCAGTTGCGCAGCAGGAACGCTTTTTGCAACTGATTTAATGTCCGGTTCACCGCACCTGCGCTGGCAAAGGGACCGAAATAGGCTCCTTTTTCCTTCTTCGCCCCGCGGTGTTTCTTGATCTGCGGAAAGTCATGATCCTTGGCGACCAGTATGTTCGGAAAGCTTTTGTCATCCCGCAACAATACATTGTATTTCGGCTTGAGCTGCTTGATCAGGTTCTGCTCCAGCAGCAATGCCTCGGTCTCGGTTCGCGTGGTCAAAAACATCATCGAAGCCGTCGCGGCGATCATCTTTTCGATCCGACCCGAATGACCCGGACGTGTGTAATTCGACACCCGTGCCTTGAGGTTTCGAGCTTTTCCGACGTACAGAACCCGGCTGTCGGCATCGAGCATGCGGTAAACACCCGGAGAACTGTCCAGCGTTTTTACATGGCGCTGAATGCAGGCATAGCCGGAAAGGGACGATTCGCTGTCGATAGTCATGACCCTGAGATATGATTCTCTGACAATGGCTGCAATCTCACGCCACTCAGATCAAGAGTAAACAAATCCACGGTTTCTGTGGATAAGTGTGAAGATAAGTTTTCGGAAAATCGAAAATCCCCTTGTTTCCTTGCCTCTTCCCTTACTTGCACAAAAATTAAGCAACAATTTAAATGTTTGTTTTTAAATGATATTTTTTTACATACTTAGCAAGTGTATGAAAAAAAAGACAATTTTGTAACGCGCATGTAACACAATTGAGAGCGGTGCAAAACTTGCAGCAAAATTGCTTATTCTACGCCCAGAACATCCGGAGTTTTCCAACCCAGATGCTGACCGCCATCCACACATAAAAGCTGCCCGGTAACCGCGTGTGCATCCAGAAAATACCCAAGCGCGGCAGTTATGTCAGACGGGTTGGACCCCCGCTCCAATACGGTATTGGAACGCTGTGTCAGAAAATGTTCTTCGCTTTGGCGGTGACCCTGCATCGTTGGGCCCGGCCCGATCGCATTGACGCGGATCGTCGGAGACAATGCCTGCGCCGCCGTTCGGGTCAGCGTCCACAGACCCATTTTCGCGATGGTGTATGACATGAACTCGGGCGTCAGTTTACGCACTCGCATGTCCACCATGTTGACGATAAGGCCGGTTGCGAGCGGTTCGCCATTTTCATCTGTGCCAACGCTCAGCCCCTGATCCGCCATTGCCTGCGTCAGAACAAAGGGCGCACGCAGGTTGCTGTCGAGATGTCGATCCCAGCTTTGCCGGGTTGCCGTGCGGATGTTGTCATATTCAAAAATCGACGCGTTGTTCACCAGACAGGTGATCGGCCCGCCCAGCGCCTCTGCCGCTTTGGGCAGCAGCGCCTGAACCTGAGCCTCGTCCAGCAGATCGGTCTGCAGGGCCACGGATTGACGGCCAAGCGCCTGCACCTCTGCCGCTGTCTCCTGCGCCGGGCCTTCGGAGGAGGCGTAGTGCACGGCCACATCAAAACCACGACCCGCCAGATACAGCGCCATGGCCCGGCCCAGACGAATACCGGCACCGGTCACTAAAGCTCGGGTCATGCTTCACCTCGTTTTGTCAGATCACACCAGCAATACGGTGACATAAAGCACATAAAGAAAAGTCAACACCAACCCCCAGACACGCGAGATGTCCTGTTTGAGGAACACAAACGGAACCAGAAGCAGCGATGCGCCCAGCATGACCCACAAGTCGAACCGCAAGAACTCTGGGGTAACTGGTATACGACCAAACCAGGTTGCGATCCCGATGATGGCCAGAAGGTTGAACATGTTCGAACCGATCACGTTACCCAGCGCGACATCGGCTTGCCTGCGCAGTGCGGCCATAAGCGTCGTCGCAAGTTCGGGCAAAGAGGTTCCTACCGCGATAAGGGTCAGGCCGATGACCGTTTCGCTGACTCCATAAGTTTTCGCAATCGTGGTCGCGTTGTCCACCAGCAAATGGGCACCCATCGGAAGTCCCACCAGGCCCAGGATCAGGTAAATCGATACCTTCCAGTAGGGCATGTCCGGGTCAGCTTCTTCCAGACCTTCCAGTTCGTCATCCTCCGCGCATGCCTCACCACAGGCCTTGCGATGTGCCTTTGCCTCACGAAAGGCATTCGTAAGAACCAGACCCAAAGCCGCCAGCAGGATCAGGCCACTGAAGACGGTGAACGTGCCGCAAAAAGCCAGTCCGATGAACAGAACCGTCGCCATCAGCATGAACACATAGTTCCTGCGGCTGTTGCATTCACTGGTGTGAATCGTTGCCAGTAATGCGGGCAGGCCAAGAACCAACAGGATATTGGCCGTGTTCGATCCGACAACGTTGCCCAGCGCGATACCGGGCGCATTCTCTTTCAACGCGCTGATCGCAATAAGCAACTCGGGTGCCGACGTACCAAAGGCTACAATCGTCAGGCTGACGATCAGCGCCGGGACGCCGAGACGCAGGCTCAGATTCACCGCACCACGCACCAAGGCATCGCCTGCCAGCAGCAGGATCAACAGGCCAAGACCAGACAGCAGCCATGTGGTGATCAAGTCCGGCCCCCTTTTTCGCAGACACAGGGGCCTTTACCTATGCGAAACCGCCCGCAGCGTGGACACTTGGCCGAGCTCAGTTTCTTTTGCCCCGGAAAGCGCAGTTTGCCAAACATCGCCAAGACGCCCATGCCAATCAGAAAAAGTGTGACAACCTTGATGATCACGTCACAAACCGAAACGCGCGTAGGCCGCCCGCTCCTCTAATCCGGCAATGGCATCCTGTGCCAGGCTGGCCCCGAAACGCGACCAGATCGGTTTGCGCACGCCATACCGGCGGAACTTGACCTTGTCGCCAAAGCGTTCCTGCATCTTGGGTTTCAGATGGGCGATGCCGTCGATCAAACCCAGCTCCTGCGCATGACGCGCCAGCCAGATTTCACCCGTAAACAGATCGGCGGTTTGATCCAGCTTGTTGCCTCGGCGGGCTTTGACATGCGCTATGAAGTTATCGTGGATGTCGCCCAACAGCCCTTGCAGGCGCGCTACATCCTCTTTCTTTTCCGGCGAGAAGGGATCCAGCATCGATTTCGACTTGCCAGCTGTATGGACACGCCGTTCAAATCCCTGCCGCGCCAAAAAGACATGCGCGCCAAACCCGGCCGAAATAACCCCGATCGATCCGAGAACCGAACTGTCGTCGGCCCAGATTTCATCCGCAGCAGCAGCCAGCCAATAGCCGCCTGACGCCGCAACGTCCTCAACAAACCCGATCACGGGCACGTCCAGCTCTTCCGACAATCGCCGGATACGTGCGCCAATCAAAGAGCTTTGCACAGGCGCCCCGCCCGGAGAGTTGATCTCGAGCGCGACAGCTACAGGCTTTCCTTTGCGAAACGCCTTCTCAAGAACCGGGGCCAGAGAGGTGTCGTTGAGAGAACCGCGACCGGCCATACCAATGGCGCCGGACAAGCGAACAACGGCCACACAGGGGTGCTTTTTGACAAACGGTAGGCTGAGTTTCATGGGTGCCGATGTAGAGTGCCCCCAACTCGTAAACAAGGGACTCTACGAGCCTTAAACGCGACGTGAACCAAATTCCCACACTCGATGGGCAAAAATGCAACGCCTTGGCGAAGGTCAGCTGCGAATGCGCCAACCGGTTTTGAAGATCCAACCGATGACCGCCAGGCACAGACCTGTAAAAGCGACAATGGCAAGAAGACTGAAAACAATCGGTACATCTGCCAGCCCGTAAAAGGACCAGCGGAAACCCGAAATCAGATAGACCACGGGATTGAACAGCGTGATGGTCTGCCACAATGGCGGCAGCATCGAGATCGAATAAAACGTACCCCCCAGAAAGATCAGTGGCGTCACCACCAACTGCGGCACCAACGACATCTGCTCGAAGTTGCTGGCCCAGATCCCGATGATGAATCCAAGCAACGAAAAGCTGAGACAGGACAGGATCAGAAACGCGGCCATGGCGAATGGATGCTCTATCCGAATATCGACAAAAAACGTCGCAGTGACCAATATCACCAACCCCACAAACAGCGCCTTTGTGGCGGCGGCACCGACATATCCGATCACGATCTCGATGAAATTGACCGGAGCGGACAACAGCTCGTAGATGGTGCCCAGAAACTTGGGGAAATAAATCCCGAACGACGCGTTTGAAATCGACAGCATCACCACCGACAACATGATCAGCCCCGGCACAATGAACGCACCGTATGAAACGCCCTCGACCTCTTGGATACGGCTGCCGATGGCGGTGCCAAACACCACGAAATAAAGCGACGTAGACAGAACCGGCGACAGAAAACTCTGTGCCAGAGTGCGGAAGAAACGGGCCATTTCGAACCGGTAGATAGCAGCGATCGCGGTCCAGTTCATGCGGCCTCTCCGGATACCAGATTGACGAAAATCTCTTCCAGGCTTGATTGCCTGGTCTGCACGTCGCGCAACACCAAACCGGCCTCGGACACGTCATTCAGCAAGGTCGTTATGCCGGTACGATCCGCGTGGGTATCGTAGGTATAGATCAGGCAATCACCCGCGCCATTGAGGGCAAGATTGTGACTGGCCAGACTGTCGGGAATCCGAGCGATGGGTTCGGTCAGCATGACTTCGATCTGCTTTTTACCCATCTGCGACATGAGTGTGGCTTTGTTCTGCACCAGCAAAAGCTCTCCCTTGTCGATGACGCCGACACGATCCGCAATCGCTTCTGCTTCTTCAATATAATGGGTGGTCAGAATGATGGTGACACCGTCCCGTTTCAGTTCCGCCACAAGCTCCCACATATCCTTGCGCAACTCGACATCCACTCCGGCAGTCGGCTCGTCCAGAAAAAGCACCCGAGGTTCATGGGCCAGGGCCTTGGCGATGAGCACCCTCCGCTTCATGCCACCGGACAATTCCTTGATCGCGTTGTTGCGCTTGTCCCATAGGGACAGCTTGCGCAGAATCTCTTCGATCCGCGCGTTGTCCTTGCCAATCCCGAACAGCCCGCGCGACAACCGAACCGTGTTCCTGACCTTTTCAAATGGTTCCAACGCGATCTCTTGCGGCACAAGCCCGATCATCCTGCGCGCTGCGCGATAGTCGGACTGGATGTCATGTCCACCAACTGTGACCACTCCCGAGGTCGGGTTTGTTATCCCGCAAATCGTCGAAATCAGGGTTGTCTTCCCGGCGCCATTTGGTCCCAGAAGCGCAAGTATCTCGCCCTCTTCAATATCCAGAGACACACCCTTCAGGGCCTCGAACCCATCGGCGTAAGATTTGCGAAGATCTTTGATGGACAAAATGGTCGTCATATCTGTTCCCCGTTCCGACCGAGACCCTATCGCGCGGAACCAGCCTGCAACAGGGCAATTTCGCACAACGTGCTGCGCATTTTCTAATGGTTGTCAGAACCATGCTCAATTCCAACTTGCAATCCGTCAACCCACCCGCAAACTCTTCCACAACGGAGGCGCTGATGCTGAATGGAATACGTATTGTCGAAATCGAAGGGCTGGGCCCCGGCCCGTTTGCCGCCATGCAGCTTGCTGATCTGGGCGCCGAGGTCATCACGATCCATCGCAAAGGCCAGGCTGTAACCCCGGGCATGCCGAACCGCTCGCTTCTGGACCGCGGCAAACGATCTATCGCACTTGATCTGAAGGACACTGACGATCTGGCGACCGCCCGCCGCCTGATTGACACGGCAGACGCACTGATCGAAGGCTTCCGCCCCGGCGTGATGGAAAAGCTGGGTCTTGGCCCGGATCTTTGCCTGACCCGCAACCCGAAACTGATATATGGTCGCATGACAGGCTGGGGGCAGGATGGTCCATTGGCTGACACAGCCGGACATGACTTGAATTACATCGCTTTGTCCGGCGCGCTCTGGTACGCCTCTCTTCCTGATCAGCCGCCTCAAACCCCGGCCACTTTGGTCGGTGATATTGGCGGAGGAGCCATGTATCTCGTCACGGGCATCCTGGCAGGTTTGATCAACGCGCAAAGAACCGGAAAAGGCACCGTGGTTGACGCCGCCATCTACGACGGCTCGGCCCATATGATGAACCTTCTTATGACCATGCGCCAAACTGGAAACCTGTCTGAAACCCGCGGCCAAAGCCTGTTGGACGGCCCGCATTGGAGCCGAACCTACACCTGCGCAGACGGCGGATTTGTTTCGGTCCAATGCCTCGAACCGAAATTCTACGCCCGATTCCTGAAAATTCTGGACTTGTCCCATGACCCGGCGTTCCAGCAACAATACACCCGCAAACTCTGGCCGGACCTGACCCGGCGCCTGGCAGAAATCTTCGCGTCCAGGCCGCGCGAACATTGGGCCAAACTGTTCGACAGGTCAGACGCCTGCGTCGCCCCGGTTCTCAGTCCCGATGAGGCCGCAACCCATCCGATGAATACTGCTCGTCTATCCTGGCGCGAGACAGACGGAACCCTGCAGGCCGCCGCCGCCCCGCGCTTCTCCACACACCAATGGCATCCGAAACCCAGCCCGGCGCGCGGACAACACACCGCCGAGATCCTGAACGAACTCCGAGACCCCAAAAGCGCCTGACCCACTCTTCATCTGGCCGGAAATATCCCGGGGGTGAATTGGCCCGCGGCCAAGAGGGGGCTGGCCCCCTCCCACGCACCCTATCCGCCGCGCACCGTGTCGATCATCAGCTGAACATTCTCAGGATCTGCATCTGGTGTGATTCCATGCCCAAGGTTGAAGATGTGCGGCCCCTTGGAAAACGCCTCAACGATGCGCCGGGTTTCATCCACCAGCGCCTGACCACCTGTCACCATATGCGATGAGGCAAGGTTGCCTTGCACACAGCCATCAACCTGTACTTTCTCAGCAGCCCATTCAGGCGACACGGAATTGTCCAGCGCCACGCAATCCACGCCGGTCGACTTTGCAAACCCTATGTACCCGTCGCCTGCTTCCCGCGGAAATCCAATCACAGGGATACCGGGATGGCGTTCCTTGATGGCTTTCGTGATCACCCGGCACGGCTCGACCGCGTATTTGCGGAAAGCTTCGCCCTTCAAAGACCCCGCCCAACTGTCAAATATCTTGACCACCTCGGCACCGGCGTCGATCTGAGCGGACAGATATTCAATCGTTGCCGCGGTGATGCGATCCAACAACGCCTCGAACAAAGCAGTATTACCTTCGCGCAGCGCATGGGCGGGACCCTGATCCGGCGTGCCGCGCCCTGCAATCATGTACGTGGCCACAGTCCACGGCGCGCCTGCGAATCCGATCAAGGAGGTTTCGGACGGCAATTCCCGCGACAGAATGCGCACCGTTTCGTACACGGGTGACAATGTATCATGAATCGCGTCAACCGGTTTCAACGCGTCAAACTCGGACTGTTTCGTGATGGTCGACAAACGCGGGCCTTCGCCGGTCACGAACCAAAGGTCAACGCCCAGCGCCTGTGGCACCAGCAGAATATCGGCAAACAGGATCGCCGCATCAAACCCGTAGCGCCGAATTGGTTGCAAGGTGACTTCTGCTGCCAGTTCCGGGTTATAGCACAAAGACAGGAAATCCCCGGCCTGGGCACGTGTGGCCCGGTATTCCGGTAGATACCGGCCCGCCTGACGCATCATCCAGATCGGCGGCACATTCTGCACCTCACCTGCCAGCGCCCGCAGCAGTTTCTTTGTCTCGGCCATGTTCGCCCCCAGCATTCAGGTTTTGGCAACGGGTCGTCCTTCGGCGGCAATTTGTCAAGCTCAGCCCCCATTGTCAGGGCAATGTGACGCGACTAAAGCTGTGCACATGACTTTGACCCTGCCCACCCCCGCATCGCCCCTCAGAATCGGCACCCGTGGTTCGCCACTGGCTCTGGCTCAGGCCTACGAAACACGCCAGCGCCTGAGCGATGCGTTCGATCTGCCACAGGATGCGTTCGAGATCGTAGTGATCAAGACGACCGGCGACAATCGCGCCATGATCGACGCGGATCGACCGCTGAAGGAAATCGGCAACAAGGGCCTGTTCACCAAAGAAATCGAAGAGGCGATGCTGCGCGCCGAGATCGACATCGCCGTGCATTCGACAAAGGACATGCCCGTTGAACAACCCGAAGGGCTGGTACTGGGCACGTTCCTGCCGCGCGAGGATGTGCGCGACGCTTTTATCTCTCCGCGATTGGGCTCGATCCACGATCTGCCCGAGGGGGCCGTGGTGGGCACCTCGTCTTTACGACGCCGTGCGCAGTTGCTGAACCGGAGACCGGATCTGAAAGTGGTCGAGTTTCGCGGAAACGTGCAGACACGGCTGAAAAAGCTGGAAGACGGAGTTGCCGATTGCACGTTTCTGGCGATGGCAGGCATTCGTCGTTTGGGGATGGATGAGGTTCCGGCCAGCGCCATCTCTCCTGACGATATGCTGCCGGCGATCGCGCAGGGTACCATCGGCATAGAACGGCGCAGCAACGACATGCGCGCAGCCGAAATGCTGGAAGCGATTCATCACACGGAAACGGGATGGCGCCTGGCGGCCGAACGCACATTGCTGGCCGCGCTGGACGGGTCCTGCGAAACCCCGATCGCCGGCCTTGCCGAACTGGACGGCGACACCCTTAGGTTGCGAGGCGAAGTGCTGCGCCCGGACGGAACGGAAACCGCCAGCAGAGATATGACCGGCCCCGTCGAAGATGGGCCTGAAATGGCCCGCGCGATGGCGGCAGAACTGCTTGAACAGGCAGGACCTGATCTATTCGATTGGAAAAATTCAAAATAAATTTGCTCAGTGTGAACTTGATCACTGTAGCAGGCGGCGCGATCAGGCATTAATGGGACATACCGAAGAGGAAGTCGGGTCAGTCTCGAAAGTATCGAAAAGTTTTCAGATTGCCGGTGTTTTAATCAGTATTCGAGGGGGCGAGACTGACCCCCGGCTTCCAAAGGTAGCGGGTCGCTGTTGGGTTCAACAGCGACCCGTTTACGTTGTACCCTACCCGCGTTCAGGAAATTGCTTCGACGGCGTGACGAACGGCCTCTCTGGTCTGTTCCAGATCCGCTTCGGTAACCGCCAGCGACGGGTACAGTTTGCCCGGAGCTTTGAATATCCCATGCGCCCGCAACGTTGCATTGTAAGTGGCGTTGCGCTTCGGGTCATCATGGTTTGCGCTGCGATAATCCCGACATTCGGCCTTGGTGAAATAAATGTCGAACAAGGTCTCATCGCCGCAGATGCGATGGGCAATGCCTGCCTCATTCAAAGCGTTCGATTGCATCTGTTGCAACTGCCTCCCAATCGAGCGCAGGTGTTCATAGGTGCCTTCACGCCGCAAAACCTCCATCGTCTTCAACCCCGCAGCTGAGGCGACGGGGTTGCCGGACAAAGTACCCAACTGCATCAGCCAGCCCTCTTCTCCGACTTTCGATTTGTCGAAGTGCGTCATGATCTCGGCACTGGCGCCCAGCGCAGCCAGAGGAAAGCCACCACCGGTGATCTTGCCAAGCGTGCAGATATCCGGGGTCACTCCGTATCGCTCTTGTGCGCCGCCGTAAGCCAGTCGGAACCCGGTGACGATCTCATCAAAAACAAGCAGAACACCAAATTTGTCGCATAACGCCCGCAAGCCATGCAAATACCCCGGCTCGGGCGGGATGATCCGCTGCAAGGGTTCGACCATGATCGCAGCGATATCATCATGTTCGTCAAGCAGCGCTGCCACCGCCTCAAGATCATTGAAAGGCGCGATCAGCATCTGCTCGGCCACACTTTCGGGGATACCGGCACTGTCGGGAACGGCCTGAGGGAAATTGACCCGGCGGCTGGGGGCCAGGCTCATCTGTGCCTCGGCGCTCATACCGTGATACCCCCCTTCAAACTTGAGGATCTTGTCGCGCCCGGTGTAGGCGCGCGCCAGCCGCATGGCGTACATGTCTGCCTCGCCTCCAGAGGCAACGAAACGCACCTGCTCGCAACAGGGAACGGCTTCGATGATGGCCTCGGCGAGTTCGATGCCCTTGCTGTTGTTGGCGAAGAAGGTCAGGCCCTTGGGCAGCTGCTCCAGCACCGCTTCCATCACCTCGGGGTGGCCATGGCCCAGCAGCATCGGGCCGGACCCGATCAGATAGTCGATATATTCGTTTCCATCCTCATCCCAGACACGGCTGCCCTCGCCACGGGCGATGATGATGCCCGGATCGAAGTTGCCGAAACCGCCGGCAGGCAGAACTTCGTTTGCGCGCGCTATCCACTCTGACTGCGTTTGGACTTTCAGCATCTCAATCAATCTCCAAAATCGGGGAGCCAAGAATTTCGAGGTCAGGTGCAACACCTAAGCCCGGACCTTCAGGCGGGGCAATCCGGCCATTTTCACGTTTTGGTGCATCCGGGCAAATACGTGGCGCAACGTAAGAAGAAAGATCGCATGTGTTCATCAGCGACCCCCGCGGCGTGGAAGCGGCAAAATGCAGCGAGGCCGCCGTTACGATATCTGATCCCCATGTGCACTCTGCGCAAATCTCGGCGCCCAGCTGAACGGTCAGATCGCGCGCACGGCGCATCGCTGACAGGCCACCGAATTTCGACAGCTTCAACGCAACCGCATCCATGCACCCCAATTCATGCGCCCGCATCAGTGACGCAAGATCAAAGGCGTTTTCGTCGATCTTCATGGGCAGACCCGTCGACTGACGGACAGCAGCACAGGCTTCCAGTGTTTTACAGGGCTGTTCCAGCATCACATCCAGATGTGCCACCGCGCGCCCGGTTCGCGTTGCCTGAAGGCGCGATGCCCCGCAGTTCCAGTCGCCATACACAAGCGGCCCAGGTCCCACGGCCTCGCGCACTTTGATCAGCCGCTCGGCATCGGCCTGCCAATCGCCCTCGACTCCCAGCTTGACCTGAAACTGGCGAATCCCGGTTTGGAAAGCCGCCTTGGCAATTCTGGCCATCTCGTCCGGCGCAATGCAGGTGATCGAATGATAGAGCGGCATATCCGCCCGTGTTCGCCCGCCCAGCAATGCGTAAACCGGCACCCCCGCCGCGCGGCCGAACAGATCCCACAGCGCAATGTCCACGATCGATTTCGCGTAGCCGTGGCCTTGCAGAAACCCATCCAGCTTTCGCATCGGCGCATCGACCCCAATCGGAGAAATCCCGAGAATCTCGGGGCCCATTTCAGCAACGGCCCCCGGTACGCCATCCGCATAGGCTGGCAGATAATGCGGGATCGGGCAGACCTCACCCCAACCCGTCAGACCTGTATCCGTCTCAAGGCGCAGGATATGAGACGTCACGGTCGCACAGGTCTTGCCGTCAGCCATGTGATAGGTTTCATGGCTGGTCAGTTCGATGGACCAGAGCGTTAGCTTGTCAATCCTCAAGCATATTCTCCTACTGGATCACCCAATTTGGCTTCATTAGGATGCACGCCAAGCCCCGGCGCTTCGGGCAGATGCAGATGGCCATCGACGTTGCGAGGCCCACGGCCGTCTGCAACATCAACCGTGATCATGTCATGACAGGCCCAGACCGCGTGGCAATGGTCATCCGGGATCGTGGCGGCCAGATGCAGCGCTTCGGTATCGGCCAGAACCGTTCCGCCGGTGGCCATCACGAACATGTCTATCCCATGGGCCAGCGCGATATCCCGTATCCGCGCGGCCTTGGTCAGGCCACCCACGCGATTCAGCTTGATCCCGAATATCTGGGCCAGACCATCGCGGGCAATCCGGGCGGCATCCTGCAAGGTCACAAGGGACTCGTCCACAGACACCGGAGACGCATGAAGCCCCGAGATCGCCGCGATATCATCCAGTGTTTCACAGGGTTGCTCGAACATCACGTTCAGGTCTTCGCAGGCGCTCATCACCCGCAAGGCCTGCTGGCGAGTCCAGCCACGGTTGACATCATACAGAACAATCTCTCCGGGCTGCCGGATGCTTTCGACATCCCGCACACGGGCAATGTCCCGCTCGACATCACCGCCGATCTTCACCGAATGGGCGATGTAGCCGCGCTTGCGATACCGCTCCATGACGTCGCGTGTTTCCTCGACGGTTTTCGCCCCGACCGAGGACGCAATCGGGCGCGGTGTCCGCGATCCGCCGCCCATCAGATCGGCAATCGGCAGACCCGCTGCCTGCCCAGCAATATCCCAGCAGGCCATATCTATGGGGCTTTTGGCATAGAGGTGTCCGGGCAAGGCAATATCCATGGCCCGTTCCACGTCCAAAACCCGACGCGGATCAAGGCCGAGGATGAAGGGGGCCATCGTTTCGATCCCGGCCCGGATGCCTGGCCCGTGCGCGGGTACATAGGTGTGCCCCCAGGGCGTGCCCTCGCCCCAGCCGACCAGACCGGTATCGGTTTCGAGCTTGACCAGCGTCGCATCAAGCCTTTCGAACTTCAGGCGACCCCCGGACAGCCAATATGGATGCTCAAGCGGCAAATCGACCTGAAAAACGGTAATGGTTTCAATCTTCATAAAGCATACTCCGCCACGGGTGCGCCGAGGCTTTCAAAATCAGGGGTTACACCCAATCCCGGCGTATTGGTTGCATAAAGCTTTCCGTCTTTCACGACAGGACCGCCGACGCCCGTAGATCGCGTGTTGTAGTTCATCAGATCCGTGGTGTTCTGCAGGTATTCAGGCGGGGTCGATGCCGCGAAATGGGCGACAACCGAAGACGTGATCTCTCCACCCCAAGTGTCTTCGCTGACCACAGGGATGCGGTTGTCGATCAGGTAGTCTCGTACCCGCCGGGCCTTGCTGATGCCACCAAGGTTTGAAATCTTGAGACAACAAATCTCTGCCCCCCGGTCCGCGACGATACGCTGAGCCATGTGGATCCCGGTCACGCATTCATCTAGCTTCAGTGGCTGCTCGGCAATCCGTCGCACTTGCTGGCATTCCTCATACGTGCGGCAGGGTTGCTCCAGAATGAAATCCAGATCCCGGGTCTCGCGTGCCACGCGGATCGCATCGTCTACGCGCCAGCCCTGATTGGCATCGGCCATGGCTTTCTCGCCGGGTTTCAGCAACGGTACAGTGGTGCGTATCCGGTCAATGTCACTGGCCCAGTCGCCTCCCACTTTGACCTGAAATTGCTGATAACCCTGTTCCCGGTACTGGTCCATCTCGGCCACGGTGTCCTCTACCGCTTTCTGCGGCGCGACCCGGTACATTGGCGCGCCATCAGTCAGCTTGCCGCCCAACAGCATCCAGACCGGCTGATCACACGCCTGACCCAGTATATCCCAGCACGCCGCATCGAACGGGGCCTTGGCATAGCCATGCCCTTGTACCAGATGGTCCATCAGGTGTTCGATCCGCCCCACCTGACGCGGATCTTCGCCCAGCAGCTTGCCAGCGACAAGTCGCGCCAGCGCAGTCACACCTTCGGAATGGGCCATCATGTAGTTTTCGCCACAGGGGGTGAACTCACCACATCCCTGCAAACCCGCGTCAGTGTCGACTACCACAACCGAGGCTGTCGCTGTTTCAATTGCATTGCCCGCACCCCAGACATACGTACCGCCGACATAGGGAAGCCCGGTCTGGTAGATTCGGATGCGGGTGATTTTCATGCTGCGTCCATTCTGGGCAAGTCGCCCATCCCTTCGCCGCGCCACAGGACAAAGGTCAGGATCGGTTGGTCCGTCGTGGTCATGGCGTGGCTTTGCCAGCTTTTGTGCTGCCGTATCTGGTTCGGGCCAACGAAGGTTTCACCCTCGTCGCTCCGAAAAACCGCTCCGCCCGCCAAGGTCAAATACAGCTCTTCCGCCTGATGGCTGTGCCAGTCATAGTCCAGTCCAGCGCCCCAATATCCCACGTAGCCGCGCAATTGGGTCGAGTGGAAATGCCCGGTCGGTCCGAACAGTTCGTAATACCCGTACCGATTCAGGAAATCCGCGCCGACTTCCTCTGCGGTGTATGTGTGTTTCCAGTGCGCCAGATGCGCGCTGGCCTGGATCGCCGCGACCAGATCACGGGTTGGCGCCACGCCATCAAGGCCAAAATCGCCCGCCAGATCGGTCGCCGGTATGTGCGCAGGCTGCAAACTCGTCGGTGTCAGATCGTCCGGCCATGATGCAAACGCGGCAAGGTCAGGATGCGCCTGATGCAATTGGCGGGCCGCCTCGAGAACACCATCCAGCGTCATGGGATCACCACAATATTGCCAGTGTGCTGTTTGGCGATAAAGGCGGCTTGCGCTTCCCGCAGCTCTTCCAAGGGGTAGGTCGCAGCCAGCGCCGGTTTGATCTCACCCGCTTCGATGTATTTCACTAGGTTATGCATAACCTGCGGGTCAATCACGGTCGAACCGGTGAAAGTCAGATCGCGCAGATAGAAGGTCCGCAGGTCGAGCTCGACCATCGGGCCTGCAATGGCCCCCGAACAGGTGTAGCGCCCGCCGCGCTCCAGTACGTCGATCAGGTTCGGCCAGTTAGGGCCACCTACCACATC
Organism: Ruegeria sp. YTSB088; assembly: GCF_059609825.1. NCBI lineage: Bacteria > Pseudomonadati > Pseudomonadota > Alphaproteobacteria > Rhodobacterales > Roseobacteraceae > Ruegeria > Ruegeria sp. YTSB088. The sequence goes on from NZ_JBXWMM010000007.1 coordinate 225,569, forward strand.
GGCGACCACCGTGATCCTCTCGCCGCCCAGCGCCGACCGCAGGTCTTCAGGTGCGCGGGGCAAAACCAGATCAGGGCCAAGGTCGGCCACGTCGGCGTGTTTGGATTCGGATGCCATCGCAATCACACGCGCGCCTCGGCGTTTGGCCAATTGAACCAAAGCACCACCCACCCCGCCCGAGGCACCGGGTACAAGAACGGTATCTTTTTCCGTCACATTGGCACGCGACAGCATCCCTTCGGCAGTAGAGTAAGAACAGGAAAAGGTCGCAAGCTCGGCATCCGACAGTTCCGAAGCAATCGGCACCGCATTGACCGCCAGAGTCGTGGTATATTCGGCGAACCCGCCATCGCGTTCTGAGCCGAAGTAACCTGTCTTGTTCATGTTGCCAGAATCAGCCGGATCTCGCAGCCAGCCATCCGTGATGACACGCTCGCCAATACGAACGCTGTCCACGCCCTCGCCAACGGCCACGATATGCCCACAGACATCTGCGCCCTGAATGCGCGGGAAGGTAATCGGATTGCCGCCCCAGGTGGGGTCTTTTTCGCCCACCTCATCGAACGCGCCACCTGTCGTCGCATCCGTGACGGTCTTGGAATACCAGCCGGATCGCGTATTGACGTCGGTATTGTTCAGGCCACAGGCTGCGACCCTGATCAGCACTTCACCAGCCGCGGGTTCGGGGCGCGGCCAGTCTTCCTGCATCACCATCTGGTCCAGTCCACCGTGGCCCATTGTGACCATGGCTCTCATCGTATCGGGCAGGCTCATCATGCGGTCTCCAGTATGGCGTCAATGCGGGGCAGAAAACTGTCGGGATCGTAGGCAGGTTCACCCAGAACACGGGCGGCACGGGGTTGGCCATGGATCACGACCTCCAGCTCTGTCCCGGCTTTGGCCGCTTCGGGCTTGAGGTAAGCAAAGGCCAGGATTTTGCCGACGGTGTGGCCATAAGCGACCGACGCTGTGGAACCGACGACGCGCCCGTCCAGCAGCACCGCCTCTCCACCATGCCCATCAATCTCTCCATCCGGTTCAATTGAAAGATAGGCACAGATCCAGGGCAGATCGGTGTTGAGCGTCTTGTCCTTGCCCAGATATTCCTTGTCGGTGCGCGCAAAACGCAGCACGTCGGCCTCGGCCAGAGTGACCTCGTTGGTCAGCTCTCCTGCGCCTTTGAAACCCTTTTCCATTCGCATCACGTTCATGGCGAAGCTGCCGTAGTCGGTGATGCCATACGCCTCGCCTGCGGCCCAAAGCGCGTTGTAGACGTCGATGCAGGCGGTGTTGGGCATGTGCAGCTCCCAGCCCAGTTCCCCGGCATAGGACATGCGGAAAGCCCAGACCTTGTGACCGGCGATGTTGATTTCCTGCGCGGAAAGCCAGCGGAACCTAGCATTGGTCAGATCGGCATCGGTGCAGCGCGCCAGCACATCCCGCGATCGGGGACCGTTCAGCGACAGGGCCGACCAGTCTGCGGACAGGGCAGTTACCTGCACATCCTCATCCGCGCATTGCTGCGCCAGATGATCCAGCAGGCGTTGTTCAAAGAAGGCGGCACAGACCAGATAGAAGCGGTCGTCGGCCATGCGGACAATCGTGGTCTCCAATTCGATACGGCCGCGACGGTTCAACATGTGGGTCAGTGTGATCGAACCGACCTTCTGAGGCATTCGGTTTGCGGTCAGCCTGTCAAGCAGGGCATAGGCCCCCGGCCCCGAAACCTCGACCTTGGTGAAGGCGGTGACGTCCATGACGCCGACGCACTCGCGCACCGCCTTCACTTCGGTCGCCACCATGTCGTCGGCAGGCGTGCGGCGGAAGGAATAATGGTCGCGCTGTTCCACACCGTCGCGGGCGAACCATCGGGGGCGTTCGAAACCATACACTTCTTCATGCACAGCGCCCTTGGATTTCAGCAGCTCATAGAGCGGCGACGGCTTGATCGGTCGCCCGGCCAGACGGTTGAAATGCGGAAAGGGGATTTCGTGGCGCAGACAGTAATCTTCCTCGGCCTTGATCACCTGCCAATCCTTCGTGGCATAGCTGCCGAACCGGCGCGGATCGAATTCGCGCATCGAGATATCGGCGGCACCATGCACCATCCACCGCGCCAGTTCGCGGGTCAGACCCGGCCCCCAGCCGATGCCGATCTGCGTCCCGCAGCAGCACCAATAGTTCCGAACACCCGGCGCTGGTCCGATCAGAGGGTTGCCATCCGGCGGGTGCGAGATCGCCCCGTGAACGTCGCGCTGAATGCCAAGCTCGGCAAAGATTGGCATCCGGTTCAGGCTTTCCTCAAGCCACGGCATCACCCGGTCGTAATCCGCGTCGAACAGCCAGTTCTCGTATTCCCACGGGCAATGGTCGTGCCAGACCGAGTTCGGGTTCTCTTTCTCGTAGATCCCGATAAGCCCGCGCTGCTGCTCCATGCGGACATAGCCCGAGACCTTGAGGTCATCACGGATCACCGGCAGTTCGGTGTCCAGGTTCTGGAATTCCGGCACCGGTTCTGTCACGAAATAATGGTGCGTCATCGAGGTCATCGGCAGTTGCAGCCCCGACCACTCGCCCATTTGCCTTGCATAGGTTCCGCCTGCGTTCACTACATGCTCGCAGGTGATTGTGCCGTTCTCGGTTTCAACAACCCACTCACCGTTCCCGGCCTGCGTGATGTTGGTGGCGCGGCAATTGCGGAAGATGCGCACGCCCTTCTGACGCGCCCCGGTTGCCATCGCCATGGTGACGTTGGTCGGGTCCACATGTCCATCATCCGGCGTGTGCAGTGCACCCAGAACGCCGTCGAGATTGTAGAACGGGTGCAGTTCCGCCACCTTTTCAGGTCCGACCAGTTCAATGTTGAACCCCAGCGACCGGCCCACAGATAGCGTGTGGCGCAGCCAGTCCATCTCATCCTCGGTATAGGCCAACCGGAATGAACCGCAGCCGTGCCATGTGACGGGTTGGCCCGTTTCAGCTTCCAACCGGCCGGAATACAGCCCGATGTTGTAATCCACGCATTTACCTAACCCAAAGCTGGAGGTCGAATGCGTGATCTGCCCAGCGGCGTGCCAGGTGCTGCCACTGGTCAACTCAGCCTTTTCAAGCAGGACGGTGTCGTCGCCCCAGCCTTCGTGCGCCAGATGATAGGCCAGACCGACCCCCATGACGCCGCCACCGACAATCACCACGCGGGAATGGGACGGCAGATTCTTCTCGGACATGATTTTTCCTCTCCCGAGTCGCGTTTCTGCTCGACAGGCTAATTCCACAAATGTACCATCGTCAATCATGAATGACACAAATGTATCATCAACTGTTCTGGATCGCCTGTCCGAAGAATGGGACGCCCTGACGCCCGAGGCGCAGAAGGCCGCGCGCTACGTGCTGGAAAACCCAACGGACGTTGGGGTTTCTACTGTGCGCGAGATTGCCGAGGCCGCCAGAGTAAAACCGAACACCTTCGTGCGAATGGCCCAGCAGGTGGGGTTCGAAGGCTACGAAGATTTCCGTGCCCCGTTCCGGGATGCGATCCGGCAGGGACGTGTGTCATTTCCGGACCGCGCCCGCTGGTTGCAGGACATCGGCAAGTCAGGGGAACTGGGCGGCCTCTACGCCGATATGATCGGCTCCGCGATCCGCAATATTGAAGAAACCTTTGCCGGGATCGACGCCGCAAAGCTGAAGGCCGCGGCCGAGGATATCTGGAATTGTCGCCAGATTTTCACGCTGGGTGTAGGCGTCAACAATTCGAACGCGCGAAACTTCACCTATCTGGCCTCAACCGGCATGAAGCAGTTTCACGCCATCCCGCGTCCCGGTTCCACTCCGGTGGATGATCTGGCCTGGGCCGATGAGCAGGACGTGCTGATCGCGATCACGTGCCACCCCTATCGCACCGAAGTTATCGAGGCGATCAAGCTGGCCCGACAACAGGGTCTGACCGTCATCGGTATTTCCGACAGCCCGGCCAGCCCGGTGATCCTGAACGCCCATCACGGTTTTGTCGTCGCCGCCGACACGCCGCAGTTCTTTCCGTCATCCGTTTCGACGATTGCCTTGCTGGAAACTCTGCTGTCCTTCGTGATCGCCGTGTCCAGCGATGAGATCGTCGAGCGGGTGGAACGGTTTCACCAACGCAGACACCAACTTGGCCTCTACGCGGAGGAGCCCGAATGAACGCACCCCTGACCCACTCACTGGACGCGCGATACTATACCGACCCTGCGATTTTCGAGCAGGAAATACAGGGGCTTCTGGCCCGAACGTGGCAGTTTGCGGGCCATGTCGCGCAGGTCCGGGAAACGGGGGATTACTTTGCGTTTGAGATCGCCGGCCAGAACCTGTTCTGCATTCGCGGCCGCGACGGCGAAATCCGCACCTTCTATAACGTCTGCCAGCACCGCGCGCATGAAATGGTCACCGGCGCGGGCAACACGCGTGTCGTCGTCTGCCCCTACCACGCCTGGACTTATGAGCTGTCCGGTCAATTGCGCGCCGGACCCAACATCAAATCCGTCCCCGGGTTCGACCGCAGCGCCATTTGCCTGACCTCGGTGCGCACCGAAGTGTTCAATGGTTTCATTTTCGTTAATCTCGATGACAACGCCGCCCCGATGGATGAATGGTACCCCGGCGTGCGCGAAGAAATCCGCGCCTTTGTCCCGCAAATCGACGATCTGGAACCGCTAGAATGGGTCGAGATCCCCGAAAACTGCAACTGGAAAGTCAGTATCGAGAACTATTCGGAATGTTACCATTGCCCGACCAATCACCCGACCTTTGCCGAAGGAGTGGTCAAGCCCGAGACCTATGACATTCAGCCGGACGCGGGTGGCGGCTATGTGTTGCGTCACACGACGGAATGCCAGAGCCTCGACAAGATGACCTACCCCATCGACCTGTCGGTACCGCACGCGGGCGATTACCAATCGTGGTTCCTGTGGCCGATGTTCTCGTTCCAGTGTTATCCCGGCAATGTGCTGAACACCTATCACTGGCGCGCGGTTGATGCCGACCACTGCACCGTCTGGCGCGGCTGGTACACCGAAGGCGGCTCGGACAGTGCGGTTATCCGGCAACTGGCGGTCCAAGACCGCGAAACGACTGTCGAGGAAGACATCCGCCTTGTGGAATCCGTTCATCGCGGGCTCAAGTCGCGGGGCTATCGCCCCGGACCGCTTGTTCTGGATCCGGGCTGCGGGGTGATGTCGGAACACTCCATCGCGCGACTTCAGCAATGGATGCGCGAGGCTGTGGATTAGTGGCCGAGGTTGCACGCTGATGCTGATGCCTGAAGTCTGGCGCCCGGAACACAAACTGTTCCCCCATCAGGTCGGGTTCACCTGCCCGCCGTTCGACTTTGACGCCGCGCCCTCGGATTTCCTGCGCATGTGCCCCGAAACCGTGGGCGTTCACGGGTGGATGCTGCACGTGCCAGACTACGTGCACGGATTGGATCAGCGGAGACAGAACTTTGGCATGCTCGAAGACTTCGTGCACTGCATGTCCCGCAACAGTGTGGATGTCTGCGGTCAGGTCGGTTCGAATTGGGTCCATGCCTGCGGGCTGGGCGTAGAAGGCGTTCGGCAACACTGCGAAGACCTGTCAGACAAATATGGCACGCGCTTTCACATGGCCGGATATGCCATGGTCGAGGCACTGCGTGACCTGAATGTCGAAAAGGTTGCCCTGAACGCCGCCTATCATTGGCCGGAATGGTGGCAGGGCACGGCCGGCTTCTTGAAGGAAGCCGGGTTTGATGTGGTCTGGGCCGGGAATTTCCACGATCAGGGCTGGTTCGGCGGTCAGGAAGAGGTCAATTCCTGTCGCTGGGTCTTTGACGGCGATCTGGCACTGAAAAGCTTTGAATATGTGGCCGACAAGGCACCCCGGGCCGAAGCGATCCTGATCAATGGCATGTGCAATTTCCGTACCGGGCCCGGTGGCTTGCCGCAGCGCCCACTGCATCTGGCCGATACCCTTGAAGATGCGCTGGGCAAACCGGTGATTGGTCATGACATCGCGCTTTACTGGCGCGTCTTCAAATCCCTCGGTATCGCACCCGGTACACCGCACGGGCAATTGCTGAAACGTCTTTAATTATTCGAGAGGCCATGACCATGCACACAATCCTCGCGCTCTGGGCCGTGCCCAGGTCCACGTCAACTGCGTTCGAGTGGATGATGCGACAACGCGGTGATCTCGACTGCCTGCACGAGCCCTTTGGCGAGGCGTGGTATCAGGGTGAAGACCCGCTTTGGCATCGGTTCCAACCAGGGGACGTGACAACGCCAGGCCTGACTTTGGACAGCGTGTGGCTGGACATTCAACAGCGGGCGAAACGGGGGCCAGTCTTCCTGAAGGATTTTCCGCATTACATCAACCACATGTGGAATGCCGGGTTTCTGTCGCATTTCACCCACGCCTTTCTGATCCGGGACCCGGCCAAGACCATCACTTCGATGTACAAACAATGGCCGGACTTTGCCGAAGGCGAGGTTGGCTTTCCCGAACAGCGTGCCCTGTTCGATCTGTTGACCGCACTGAACGGAACTCCGCCGCCGGTCATTGACAGCGATGACCTGCTGGAAGATCCACACGGCATGACCCGGGCCTTCTGTGACGCGGTGGGAATTCCGTTCATCGAACAGGCGCTGAGCTGGGAACCGGGCGGTGATCCGTCCGCCCTCAGTTGGTGGGACGGCGGGTCGTTCCATGGCAACCTCGCGAAATCGACCGGGCTTGCGCCGCAGACACGCACGCATATCGACATCGCGGACGCGCCAGACCGTGTGAAACAGGTGCACCGCAGGATGAAACCGCATTACGATCACCTTTACAAACACCGCCTGACACACTGACACACCGGAGACCCGCAATGGCCGACATTTTCGACGAAGACCTGTTTCTGAAAGGACTGGAGCAAAGGAAGAACACGCTGGGCGCAGAGTATGTGGAGAAAAACCTTGCTGCCGCCGACGACTTCACCCGCCCGTTTCAGGAAGCCATGACGGCCTGGTGCTGGGGGTTTGGGTGGGGCGACGACGTGATTGACGCCAAGACCCGGTCGATGATGAACCTTTCGATGATCGGTGCGCTGGGAAAGATGCATGAATGGGAAATCCACTGCCGGGGCGCCATCAACAACGGAGTGTCAAAGGAAGAAATCCGCGCCATCATCCACGTGGTCGGGATTTATTGCGGCGTTCCTCAAGCGCTGGAGTGTTTTCGCGTGGCCCGCAAGGTGCTGGACGAAATCTGACGACCCGTCACAGACCAGCCGCCGACAAGAGCCGCACGCCTTCTTCGTAGTGTCGCCTGTTCTTGAAACAGCCGGGCCAGGCCCAGCGCTCGGCGGTAAAGCCCGGCTGCAATTCCAGAATCTGTCGGGCATGTCGACGCGCCAGGGAATGGTTCCCGGCGGCGGCGGACAGCATGCAAAGCACGACCCTGGGACGAACGCGTCCGGGGTCAACCCGCAACACGTTATGGGCATGCTGCCACGCGGCCTTGTCCCCGGTTATCATCATTGCAATTGCCAGGTTTGCTTCGATCCAAATAGGGGGATGCGGCGTCAATGCCAGCGCTTTCTTGCAGACCGAAACGCCTTCTTCAGCCCTGTCATCATACACCAACAGGATGCCGTAATATCCCAACAATTCCGGGCTTCCGCTGAAACGTTCCACGACGGCAAGCATCAAGTTGCAAGCCTCTGACGTGTTGCCAGCAACACTGTGGGTGAAGGCATGGAGGGCCGAGCAGTACGGGTCCGTTGGGTTCAGATTGCACAGCTTCTTGCATTCGGCCTCTACCATTGCCAGCGCCTCGGTCGGGTTTGCATTCATGCCCAGGCGGATCATGTCCAAATGACAGAAACCGATCGCGACACGTGCCGGAAGGTATCCCGGGTCAAACTCCAGACAGGCGCGATATTGACGGATGGCATCCTGCAACCCGTCTTCTGTTGCCTGACTTTCCAGAATGCGGGCCTTCTGGAACGCCGACCAAGCCTCGGTCGATGTGGCACGACCTGACCAGATTTCTGACCAATACCCGTCGCGCAATCGCAGTTGGAGCGCCTCGACGACCTTCATGGCGATTTCTTCGACCGCGTCGAATGTTTCCTTTGCGCGAAAGCGGAACCGTTGTGTCCACAGGCAAACCTGATCTGCGGTTGACGTCAGTTGAGCGGCCACCCGCAGGCCTTCTGCGCCGACCACACTGCCGCTGAGAACATAGCCTTCAACCGGGCCTTCCTGCCTGCGCGCGTCACGAAGCTCGATCACGTCGGACATTGTGCCCAGAAGAAACATGAGCTCGTCTCGTATGGAGGATGCAGCGATGCTGATATCCGGCGTTTCCCCGACAACTTCAAAAGGCTCTACAACAACCGCTGGACGCAAACGCCCCCAATGCACCGGCAAACCGCGGCCCGCCAGAACCGGACCGTCTGACTCTGTATCGATGTCCCAATAAGCCTGCCGCTCAACCGTCAGCCATGCCTCGAACTCGGGGTCGGCAACGTCCAACCCTTCCAGCAACTCAGCGCGGTCTGAACTGAGCTGCTCGTCAAACAGATCAACCTCGACTGCTGCCAGATTGATCGACACCGTTTCACGGGTTACTTCAAGAAAATCAACTTTATGCTTGGAAAAATGTTTGCTGAGAACACTAAGCTCTTTGCGCAACGACGCCGCGCCTTGTGCGGGCGAACTCTCGCTCCAGAGCTTGTCCTGCAACCAAGCCCTGCTGCGTATCGCGTTTTTCGACAGGAGCACCAAAGCAAGAAGAGCTTTCGCTTTGGTGCCCCGAGGCGTTACATCCTGACCGTCGTCGCAAATAATCTGAAACGGTCCGGTCAAAAAAACCTTGGTTCTTGCCTCAGTCACTAACGGCCCTCAAAAGCGTTCGGGGGTTGTCGTTAACCGCTGCATCCAAAAATGACGATACCGCCCATCGCTTCATAGGCAAGTTTGCAGCACCATGACTCGTGATCGGGGTTCGGATCCGGCTTTTTGTCACTCAGGTCCGGAACAACGATATGAACCAGATCCTTGGTGTCATAGACAAACCTGACCTCTGGGTTACCACTGTCCGCCAGGATTTCTTGAATTTTGCGTTCCGCCGCATCCTGATCATCTTGCGACCCAAGTGCACGACCGCGCGCGGCATTCAGAACTTCACACCCCAAGTCTTTCAATGAATAATTCGGGTTGATTGTCAAACGAGCCATGTAAAATCTCCTTCTCAAACAACAATGCCCATTTGTATACCCCGTTACATGCTTATCCGGAAACGAAAATGACCGACACGTTGATTGAACGCGCTGAAACTGCTCGGCTAATTTCCGAACCCTCGTTTGCCGAATTCCCCAAGGGTGCGCCAATCCACGCGGCTTTTCGCTTGATCGAGCTGCGCAACGGGACTCTGCCCCCCAAGGGCGGGATGGGCCATCGCGTGTCTTTCGGCACCGGCCGCACACCGGAGGAGGCGGCGCGGCTGGCCGGGTTTGAGGCGATTGAGCGCTATGCCTTGCAATACAGTACCGAAGCACCACAAACCCGCGAAAGCCTGATCGCGTCGGATGGTGCATCCCATGGGATGTCAACCGAAGCGCTTGCACTGGGTGTTCCGGGCAGCGACGGAACGGTCACTTCGAAAGGTGCCGCTGCCGGTCCAACACACGAAGCCGCCGCCCTTTGGGCGGCGCTGGAGTGTTTGGAACACGCTCTTGGATCACACGGATTTGACCATCTGGTGCCGGAGACTGCACTGCCCCACGATTTGACGCAGTGGCTGAATGTTCAACTGCGGCAACTGAGCATTCACACCCTCGAAGTCCCGGGCATCGGCCTTCTGCTGCGCGCGGTTTGCGCAGACGCGGATGGCGGCAGGCCCACCTATGGATCGGCGCTTTCCGCAAATCTGGCGCAGGGCGTCTGGCACGCAGCATCCGAGGCGGTGGTGTCCTGGCGCAACATGGTGATGCTTGATCATAACGGCGTGACGGATCACGGCATGGATGCCGAGCAGGCACGTTTATTCCGGCTTTATCGCGGCGCGCTAAATGACCGGCCCACGGCTCCGACAGAGTTGTTCGACGTTCAGGCGTGGAAGACCCCGAACCCGTCGCTGACGACTGTATTAACGGCCGCAAGCTGTGCATTCGGTCGTCCGGTTGCGATTTTTGATATGACGGCACCTAAAATCCCGCTGCCAGTGGTCAAAGCCGTGCCAGTCTGAGCACCTGTCAGGATCCGTCTTTACGAAAGCGCGTCGTGTTGCGGTTGGTCCCTGCTTCGCAACGATCCGCGAATTCCGAGAGCTGCCTGCAACGCTGGGTCTCGGGCAAGCCGCAGACAAACCGTCCCGGGTCAACATGCGGGATTTCAACAAATTCGACACGGGTGATCACGCGTGGTTTGGCGGCAACTGTGATCATGGGTCCAACCTCGATCAGACTGGCGAGTGTATAGCCCGAGACCGGGCGCGCCGATGTGCCTGTTCCCAGCATAATATCGTCCAGAAACCGGGGATCATCGTCGGCAGGCCCGAAGTCAAGGCGCATGGGCATTCCAGGTGCGCCGCGCCGGAACCGGACCCAGTCCAGAGGCATTTTGTGCTCGCCCAAGAACAGTTCTGACGTTTGGAACGCCCGAAAATAAAGCCCCAGCGGATCAGAGAATGCCATTGCCTTGCCTGTAGGTGACTTACCACCTTTTCCCACGGCCAGTTCGAGCGTATCGCTCGCCAAACAGACCCCGGCATGCCGGCAGTACAGATCTTTCCGGTTCGCGAAATCAAGCACTTCTTCGGGTCGGGCACGCCGCCTGCTATCGCCATTCTTAACGACGTAAGGGAACGAGAATAAGTGCATGGTCTGGATCAGATCGGTCAATCTGTTCGTATCCTTGGCCAGAAACAAAACATGCTGGATATTCAATGGATGTTCCGGCGGATGCGCGTAATCCGTACCCACCAGCCTTTTGTGAAAGAGGGCCGCGCGCTCGGAAACATCCATCGACGTCCATACCGACCGCGAGACTTCAAACAGGTCCTTGCAGGAGTAGAAGCGCCCGGACGCCGATGCGACCACCGACAGGAAGTGATCGAGATCGAAGACCGCCATGGTTCGCCACCATTCCATCAACTCGGTGGTGGCCACAAAACGCTTCGGACGCATTCTGCCGCCGGCATCGGGTCGCATTACCAGCGCGTATTCAAGGTATTCGTTGTGCAGTTCAACCCTGCTGGACCAGCCTTGGTCTGACAGGCGAGCTGCCAGTTCATCGCCCAGACAATCCCGCGGCTCTCGTGGACTGGCGCGCCATCTGAACCGATTCGATGGCTGGCCCGCCTCGATGTCACGCGGATCCATGACCAGAAAAGGGCTGACGCCTTGCCTTTCAAAAGTGTTCTGAATGCTTGAATTCCACGCTGACAGGGCAGCGTCGTTCGCGCGCTGATCGGCAAGTCCAGGCGATTGAAATACAGACATCAACGAACACCGTTGGGCATCAGAAATACAAGAATGGAAAGTCAGAGGCCTATGCCCGCGTGGTTTCATTTCCAATGGGAGGGTCCCGGCGGGTGACCAATACGGGAGCATCATGAAAAACGACCTGTCATGGGTCGGGCACCTTCATCCTGCCCAGCCCGCCTGTTCAGGCAAATGACGGGTCCACCAAAGTTCAGGTGTACTGTTCGCGATATGAATTTCACTACCGGAGGAGCAACCGCTGACGATGCTGAGGCGATCTCCATCAAACGTTTCGAGCGACATTTTCGCGGTGCCCCGGAAGTTCGCCATATGCTCGGCCAAAATGCCGACGGCAACGCGTTCACCCATTCGGACACTGTCGAAGTAGTCGCTGTAGAAATGAACCCCTGCAAAACTGCGCCCGATCGCGATATTCGCAGCCAATTTGTTCAGTTCGCCATTCAGCGTCAGTTTCTCTGAGCTGTCGTCTGGTCGCTCAGAATCAATCAGTGTTTTGCCGCCTGCAGCCGGAACAAAAACGCGCGGCATACCCGCCTCGGCCAAAGACACCCGGGACCCGTCCAGCGCATGGGTCCGGAAAAACCCCTTGAGCAATGTGACGCACGCCCCGGCAACTGCCCCATGCGCCGCGCCGTAGGACGGGTGCATCGGTGAGCCTTCTGGATACGCAATTGGCAACAGCAAGTTGCAATCGATTTTCGGAAGCCCATTATGAGACACCGCGTTGTGCGCGAACCGCCTGATGGACGGTGCAGCGGCAATGGCGTCCATCAGACTGAAGTCTTCGCTGGCGACGCTTTCCAATTTCTCCAGATGCGCTGCGGCAAACGGCTCGGCTGTTCCAAGCACCGCGCCATGACCATTCGCCACCAGAGTAGCAATATTGCCTAGCTTTTCAGGGCGGGCACGGTTGTGCACCTGAAAGGTCTGGCGTCGCACGGCCCGCAACGCCCTGGTCGCAGTTTCCGCCAGCATTGACAGCACATGGGTCCCGCCCCAATCAGCCTTGGCACCATTCGCGCAGGAATGCCCGCCCTCAGGCAGACCGTCATCTGCGTCAACACCTCGGCCCAACATCAACAGGCAAGCGTTGAAAAAAGCCTGATAGATCGTGTCAAAATGTACATAGGTTGCAAGGTCACGCGGCGTTTCAATGAATTTCGGGCCACTCATCTCAAAGGCTTGTTCGCCGGCTGTGTCTGCCCCGTTCTGAACATCCAGCCATTCGGCCCAGTCCCGCAAATAATCCACGCCAACAGCCTGAGGAGCAACCCTTTGGTCAAGCCGCAATGCACCAAATGGCATTGCCCCTGATGCCGTTGTTTTTGCCAACCGCTGCCCTTGCGCATGCGCTTGGTCTGACGTCAGCGTGTCATGCCCCTGTAAAAGGAACTGCGACACGTATGGCCCTTCCAAGCAGCCTTGGCTCGAGCCGCGGAACAAGGTTCGGGAAGACAGACCCTGGCCATCTCGAACCCGGCGTGCCGAAGGTACTTTACCGATCTCGGCGCCGTTGGCGTCCTTTGGACAACCGTCTTCACGGAACCACTCCAACTTGCCAAGGGCGCCTACCACTTTGTCGGATACCTCGGCACCCTCTCGAATGGTTTCAAACGGCACATCCCGCAAATAGGCCATCGCATAGAGTTCAGCCATTTCTGCTGCAAGTTCATCTGATCCAAGCCTGGGTGCCGGAGCGATACCCAAAACGCCGGCATCCAAACCATTCAGGCCCAACCGGTGACCCAGGATTGGCCCTTCCCACGCACGCCATCTAAATTCACCACCCTCTGATGGCGTGGTGCGGAAGGGCCCGGAATAGGCTGGAGTATCAAACAGCGTCAGCCTGTTTCCATAATTGTCGGTGCAGGTAGGGTCAGCCACTTCTTCCAAAAATTCGGTATAAACCTGCGCGTCAACAATACCATTTTCGTCATGCCGCAAGCCCTTCGAAAAGCTCGTGGGCCAGATCCCGGCAAACAAATCTGTTTCGCCGTTATGTTCTTCGGCCGCCCTCTCTCGGATTCCAACCGGCGCGTTCGAATGACACCGATCCCGGCCCAATCCTTGGATACGCGTCTCGAGGCCCTGCCAGGGTTCAGATGGAACAGTATGTTGCGGCATGTTGTTCTCCCGATCTACCGAACAACGATTCGCATGAAGCCGTTACCGGATCGTGACCGGTAATTCGGAAAGGGTTTTTCTTGTTCTGAAACACCTTGAGACGGTCTTACGATTAAGGGGACTCGCGGCACAGAGACTACGCGCGACCGTTGCCCTCTAATCTTTCGGGAAGACGCAATACCTAGTGCAAATCGGCATCAAGGGCTCTGACAGCTTCGACCTGCACGCACCGGACAGAATGAAAAAGAATGCTGAGTGTCGGAGCGGACGGGACCAGAGTCGAACGTTCTCTGGCTGATAAGTCACTGTTATCGTTTGTTTGGATTCACTTGTAGGGGCCAATTGGAGAGGAAGCGACTGTCGAACCAATCAGACCTTCAACGATCCACGACAATTCTGTCGCATGGCCGGAGCGGTCCTGCCCTGGAGCCAAATCAAACTTTCGGGCGTATTCCCCGAGAACTGAGCAGAACTCCAAAATTCGACCGCGAATGTGATCTCGGACCTCTTTGCCTTCGCGCTGGCGGAGCTCGAAGGTGAAACGACTTGTCGTAAATCCCATGGCACACGAGAATTGGCAGAAAGGAAGAAGCCCGGGGAAAATAACGGGCAAGACACTTCGGCGGCAAAAGGAGAAGATGATGACCAGACAGGAAGGGGGCTGCCTTTGCGGCAGCATTCGCTATGCGGTATCGGCACCGCCAAGCCGAGTCACGATCTGCCACTGCCGGTTCTGCCAGAAGGCGACCGGCTCGGCCTTCATGGTCGAACCGATTTTCGACGAGGCGGCGCTGGAGATCCTGACCGGGACGCCCAAGGTCTATAACCAGATCTCGGCCGGGTCGGGCAAGACCGTCCATATCCATTTCTGCGCCGATTGCAGCACAAGACTGTGGCTGAGTTTCGAAAGCTTCCCCGGCGCGATCGGCATCTATGCCGGCACGTTCGTTGACCCCTGCTGGTTCCCGATTGAACCGGAAACGTCCAAGCACATCTTCCTTGGTGTCGCCCGGGTCGACACGGTCATCCCGCCCGGCCTGCCGACCTTTGTCGAACATGCGATGACGAATGACGGTGAACCGCAGAACGCGACGATATTCGAGACCTGCCATGTCATCGGCAGCCATTGATCAGCCCCATCGCCTCGACAGGCGAGGCGCGCCTTCCGGCAGCGGGTGACGCGATGCGAAGCCTGCTCTATACCTCCGGGTCCCCCGTCGCGCGTGGCGTGCGGATCCTGCTTGACGAACTCGGGCTCGACTATGACCGCAACGAGGCGCTTTCGGCCCCCCGGGACCGACGATCCGGCCTCGGCGCCCACCCTGCAGGTGCCCATCCTTCGGGACGGTGCGGTCACGCGTTTTGGAAAACGGGCTGATCGCCGAATACCCGCTGCAAACCTATCCTGAAAGACCGGCGGCAACTCCGCCACTGGCCGCTCTGGCGCGACAAGATGATCCTGGCCACCATCCAGACCTTCGGCACCGCGGCAACGACAATTTCCCAGATGACCTGGCCGGGGTTCGGGTCAGCGACAACAGCCACCTGGCGCGATCGGCCGAAAAGCTCCATCACATTCTGGCAAGGCTCGAGAAGCAGATCGGCGCGCGCGCCGAGGGTTTCCTGCCCGGAAGTGTCTCTATCCAGGGCATCTTTCTTGCCGCTCATGTCCATTTCATTAAGGCACGGCCGCTGGACATCGACGTCGGGCTCGAAAGGTTCGCCAAGATCGCGGCCCAGCTGGACTGGCTCGACGAGCGAGAAAGCTTCGAGGCCAATCCCGTCTGGTGGTGGACACCCGTCGTAACCGGATACGAGCCCGACGGCACACCGGTTTTGGGCGACAGCGTCTGCCCTGAAGGGTGCGGTGCCGGCCCGTATCCGAAGCGGCTTGTGCATCACTCCACAGGGGGCAAGTGTTCTGATCCGAGCCGAGTTGCCGCAGGGTCCGAACGAGGGATCGCGCCTGGCCGCGAGGGCGGCGAGTGACATTATGACAATCTTAACTGTCTGTCTTTAAACAGAATTTCAGAAAGGCCGTTCCCGCACATTGAACCGGGTCGCATGCCCGCGCGCCCAGACGAGTCAGTGCAGCCAGCCTCCTTCGGCTGGGTGGCAGAAGAAATGTCACGTATGGAATGTTCGGTTCCCGGCGCGCGAATTCAAGCGCCTGCCGGGTGATGCACGCGCCAAGGCCAAAGTCCTGCGGGCGCAGGACCAGACCAAAATCCCACTCGGAACCTTCCTTCTGGAAGCCACCCCAGCCGACATAGCGTTCCCCGGCGAAAAAGGCCCAGTGGCAGAGACTGTCACGCGCCCAGCAGGCCTCCTTGGCGGCGACGAAGGCGCGTGCGTCCGTTTCGCCCCAAGGGCCTTTCAGCAAGGGCATGTGCTCGCGCAGGCGCGGGTCCGACATATGCGCAACGAGATCGGCGATTGCGACCTCGGTCAGGCGACCAAAGCGTATGTCGTGGGAAAGGCTCATGTCGACAACCCGGCCTTCGATCCCCCTCGGTCATCCAGCGCGCTTTCGCGACGGCGCAGGAAAGCCGCAAGCAACGTGTGGTAGTCCGATGACACGACGTCGCGGACTGATGGACGCGCCGCCAGTGTCGCGCGCCATTGCGACACCTTCGCAAGCCCGTCGAACACACCGAAATTCGCGATGCGGTCGAAAGTATCGAAGTATCGGAAGACCGGCGCAAAGACGGTGTCAACTAGGCTGAACCGTGCGCCCGCAAACCACGGGCCATCGCCAAGCTGATCCTCCAGTAGTCGGAAACGCGCGTGCAGTCTGCCGGCCGTGGCCTCCAGCGTTGCGTCGTCGCGGGCCGAATAGAACCCGGCGATGTCGCCCAGGCATTCCGAACCTAAGCTGATCCAGGCGCGATGGCGCACTCGGTCGATCGGGTCGGCCGGGTGCAGGGGATTGGGCCGGGTCTCTTCGAGATATTCCAGGATCGCGGCGGATTCGAATAGCGCCGCATCGCCCACCTTCAGCACCGGCGTCCGCCCGATCGGCGAGATCTCGAGGAACCAGCCGGGTTTGTCGGCAAGGTCCACAGTCACGCGGTCATGGGCGATGCCCTTTTCCGCCAAGGCTATAGCGATGCGCTGGACATATGGGCAGAGCGCATGGCTGACCAGCGTCAGGTTTTCGGTCATGATAGCAGCCTCGTGATTCAACCGGTTCATGGCAGTTTACCTGCATGAACCAGGTTTTTCAGTGGTTGGATTCGGATCGGACGACCACCTTGCCCTGCATCTGCGGGTGAAAGGTGCAGAGGTAAGGGTGTTCGCCCGGCTGGTCGAAGGTGATCGCGGCGCGGGTGTCGCGCGTCATCTCGCCGGTGTCCCAGGAGCTGTCCGCCGCTGTGGCGGTGTGGGGCGCTGGATCGTCATTGATCCAGACAACGGTGTCGCCCATCGCGATCTCGACCAGTGCCGGTTCGAACGCAAATCGGGAAATACGGACCTCGACCTCGTGTGGGCCGTCGTGGGCTAGCACGCGTGGGGCCGACCCGGCCAGGGCGAGGGCACAGCCCAGGCCCCGGCCAAAGTCACGTCGCGTCAGCCGATGCATGACAGACTCGCAACCATCCGTTCGGCGTGCTGCTCATGCACACGGAAGGTGACAAGCGCATCCTCTAGCAGTGCCTTCAGGGGTTCGACCGTGACCGTCGGGAT
Organism: Ruegeria sp. YTSB088; assembly: GCF_059609825.1. Classification (NCBI taxonomy): domain Bacteria; kingdom Pseudomonadati; phylum Pseudomonadota; class Alphaproteobacteria; order Rhodobacterales; family Roseobacteraceae; genus Ruegeria; species Ruegeria sp. YTSB088. Next base: position 242,886 of record NZ_JBXWMM010000007.1, read on the forward strand.
GAAGCTTTCGGCGACGGTTTGGTTGACGACCTGATGATAGCCCAGCTCGTTCGTCGCATAGGCGCAATCGAAGGCCTTCCCGCTGAGCGCCATCAGCTCCGCACGCTTGGCCTCGGCACCCTCTACAAGAGCTTGGGAAAGGGCGTTGTCCTGCGGGGTAACGCTCAGTTCGGCGATCAGCGCGCCCGCAGCCTCGTTCACCGCCGAATGGTCACGGATCATCGTCTGCGCAAACTCTCGCACCGACTCGTTCTCGGAAATCGCCAGCGCCAAATGGGCATAGCGGATGTCGAGACCGCCGGCGGTGTAGGCGGTGTGGGCGATCTCGAGGTCGTTCATCGGCTCCGCGGCATGGGCAGCGAGACAGCCGCTAGCAAGGGCAAGGCCGAGGGCAAGGGTCATAGTCTTCATCGGTCATTCTCCGTTTCGTGGTTTCGGTTCCTCCGATCTGCCCGAGGATCTCCGGCGTTTGAATGCTGCCAAGTCCGTATTCCATGCTCGATCGTCCGAAGAACTGGACATCGGTGAGAACCCGACAATCATGGAAACCATGTTAGACCTGCTCAGCGATATCCTCACCCGCTTGTCGCTGCTCGGCACGCTCTAGTTCCGCACCAGCTTCACCGATCCCCAGGGGGGGTGCGTGCCGGCCTTCCGCGACGTGGCGCGCTTTCATTTCGCGCATCGGGTCGAGGCTCTGGTGCGGGTGGCGGGGCTCCCGGTACCGGCGCATCTGGCTCAAGGCGACCTGACCGCGCTCAAGATGTCCGACCCCCGCAGTACACCGAGCCGAGCTATCCGGCCGGCGAATGACGTCATGCAACTCCAACTCGACGGAGAAATACATGACCAATCAAGATCCTATTCCCGCCCGCGTGGCCGCACTCAAGACCAAGTCCACGCCAGACCTGAAGCAACAATGGCGCGAATTGCTCGACAGCGAGCCGCCGCCATTCAATCGTCGCTATTTCGAGAGCCGACTGGCGCACCGCGGACAAGATCCATGCCCTTGTCCTAAAGATAACTTGCCAGATCAGCCGCCACGTACGACGAGCCGTTGTCGCTGAGCAGCCTCCTCTTGTGCACACCGGTAGCGCTGTTGCGGCCTGAAGCGTCCTATGCCAACTCCAGCGTGTCGGTGACATCGCTCGCCTTCATCGTTGTGCAAAGCTTCTGCTTTTGAACTAAGATTTCCACAGGAACTACGGCTTCATGCGGATCCTGCGCACCGTCTTCTACGTGTGCGAGGAACTGCCTCTACCCTCGGGTTCGGACGGGCATGCCCGCCATCTGATTGCGGCATCGCGCGACGACTACAACCAATACCGCCCGCATTCGAGCCTGAGTGGGTTGACACCAAGGGAATATGCTAACCGGTCCGCCGTGGGCCAAAACCCGAACAGAGCTAACCAGTCAACGCGGCCTCTTTGGGGAGCGGGTCATTTCTCGCGCATCTTTCGAGGTACGTGACGAAGGTTGCGCCCAATCAGAAGTGAGCCGATTGGACCCAGGCTGCGCCGCCGGGAAGCAGCGCGCGCATCCAGCATATAGCTGAGAGACCCTTATGGCTCACCAAGGCTTGATGCAACAGCCGAGGCAATTGTCAGGTCATGGACCCCAAGCCCTGTCAGATCCACGACGGAAAGGCTCGCGTCAGCAAAATTTGCCCCTCCGCCTTGCCCGCAAGAATGTCGCAAAGGGACAGGTCTGCCATATCTGAAACGCACCCGGCGCGCACGGCGGCGCCGAAATCGCCGTGATGCAGACATTGCGCGTGATTGTCTGTGGCGATGATGGCGGCGCGCGCCAATACCTCGGGGGCCAGTTCGATCTTGCCGGGACTGTCGGCACCCACCGCCACGATATGGAGCCTGTCCGTCAGATCATCCGCGTGAAGCACCGGCGATGTGGCCGGGGTCGTGGTCACGACAATATCCGCAGCATGGCAGAGATCGCGCCCAGTGGATGCGACCGAGACGGTAAAGCCCTTCCTTTCCATGTCAGTGACATAGGTGCGCATGCTCTCGGGAGAGCGCCCTTTCACGATCAGGCGCGAGATCCCGGTCTCGGCACGGATCGCCTCGGCTTGCAGGCGGGCCTGTGTGCCGCTTCCAACGATACCCAGCGTGGCCTCTCGTTCTACCGGCTTCAGCGCGGCCGCCAGTGCGCCGGCTGCGGCCGTGCGCATCTGGGTCAGCCAGCCCTCGTCCTGCAGGATCGCAACAGGGCGGCCAGTTTCCGAAGACAGGACCAGAACCAGACCATCATTCACCGGCAAGCCCTGGTAAGGGTTTCGGTAGAACCCGGTGACAAGCTTGACGACGAACCACGGCCGACCTTTGGCCTTGGCCCCCTTGATGTGGCAATCGCCAAGCAGCTCGCCAACCGCTCCCGGAAACAGGAACTGCATCGGCTCGGGCTGGTCGATCAGCCCGTTTGCCATGTCGATGAACCCTTGCCGCACCGCCGCAATGGCAGCGGGCATGTCGATCAGCTCCCGCAATTCGTCCAGTGCCACAATCCTCATGATGCTGCCTCAGGCCCGGAAATCGGCGTAGTGGGTTTCGAAATGCGCACGCATCGCGGCCAAACCGTCTTCGAACACCTGTTCGCGGCCGAAACCGATGCGGAAATGGTTCTGCGGGATCTCGGTCAGCTCCGAAGCATAGATCGCGCCGGGCAATAGAAGCACACCGCTTTCTTCCAGCAGTTTGCAGCAAAACGCATCGCCCCCTTCCGGCCCGACAAAGCGCGGAAAGGCCACGCACCCGCCCAGGGGGCGCGTCCATTCGATCAAGCCCGGGAAATCGGCGAAGAGCCGTTCCAGCGCCACAACGTTTCGGGACAGAAGCGCGTGGTTGCGCGCAAGGATCCGCTCGCGCGCCTTCAGCGCGATCAGGGCCAGCACCTCAGAGGGGCCGGAATTGCAGATCGACAGGTAGTGCTTGTAGCGTTCGACCCGTTGCAGCAAGTCCCTGTCCTGCGCCGCGATCCAGCCGATGCGCAGGCCCGGCAGGCCATAGGCCTTGGACATCACATTGAGCGAAATACCGCGTTCGTAGATATCGGCGATTTGAGGCATCCGGTCGGCGGGGTCGAGTTCGACGCCGCGATAGACCTCGTCGCTCAGGATCCAGATGCCATGCTCGCGGGCAAGGTCGATCAGTGCCTGAAGATCGTCGCGCGGCATCAGCATGCCGGTCGGGTTGTGCGGAAAGTTCAGCGATAGCAGCCGCGTGTTCGGGCGGATCGCGGCGCGGATGTCATCAAGATCAACCCGCCAGCCGCCTTTCATCTGCGTCCGGTGCATGGGCACGCCAGTGGCGTCGCAGACCGACAGCGGAATGGTCTCGGCGCTCTGGTAGTTCGGGGTCGGCACGATGGCATGGGACGCGCCATCCAGCAGAACCTTGGACACCGCGTAAAGCCCCTCACCCGCGCCCGCGAGGCACAGTATATTCTCGGCCGCCAGTCCGTCATAGGTTGCCGCGATTTCCGCCCGCAGGGCCGGCGCCCCCCATGTCTCGGTATAGCCGAGCCAGAGCTTTTCATAGGCGTCCCGATCTTCGGGTGTGGCAAGTGCCAACAGGTCCGGCACCGACATGCTTTCCAGGTCCGAGGCCGTCATGTGGTGGCGGGCGGTGAATTCCCATTCCGAGAAGAACACTTCCAGGCCGAAATCGCGCATCTGGCGGGGTGCCGTCATCGAGCGGTCCTTCCTTCAGGTCTTTTTCGTATCGTCCACGATTTTCATCGTGGCAAGGCCGCTATTGCCCAATTCCACCGCCGCGAATGGTCCGCCGTGGCACGTGTTACCGGGGTCGCGCGGGTCCAGCGGAGGCGTCTCAGCCAGGATCTGTTCGGCGAATTGCTCGGCATTGTCCTTCGGGCGATAGCCAAGGAAGCTGGCCTTGCTGTTGTCCACCGGGCAGCGGTCGTTGTTGGAAACCCCGTAAACAACGGCGAACCCGGTCACCGGTGTTTCGATGCTGCGCTGCACCAGGTGGATCAGGTCATCATAGGACAGCCAAGACCCAAGCGCGCGGGCACTGGTGACCTGCGCACAGGAGAGGATGCGCATATGCACGCTTTCCAGCCCGCGCTTGTCCCAGTAAAGCGATCCCAGATCCTCGGCGAAACACTTGGCCAGCCCGTAGAAGGTATCGGGGCGATGGCGAACCTCGGTGTCGATGAAATCGGTCGTGGGGTGCATTCCGACAGCGTGGATGGAACTGCCATAGACCACCCGCCGCAATCCGTTGCGCGCCGCGGCCTCCCAGATGTTGTAGGCGCCGATGAAATTCGGCCCCAAAAGCTTCTCGAACGGCCCTTCGTCCGCATAGGCGCCCATATGCACGACCATGTCGGCGCCTTCCAGCACGCGCATCATGTCGTCAAGGCTGGCAAGATCCGCCTTAGCATAGGTTTCGCCGTCATAAAGCGTGCCGATATCGTCCGCGATGTCGGTCGAGACTAGCTGGTCGCACATCATGGTCAGCGGTTCGCGCAAGTAAGAGCCAAGCCGCCCGGCGGCGCCTGTCAGGACGAGTTTCTTCATCAGTTGGATTCCTTTTCAAGTTGGGCGACCGCTGACGCAATGCCGGTCATCGCATAGGCCTTGGAAACGCCGTTGACCGTCAGCGTGCGGTCCTTGAGGTCCGAGTTGATCGCGGCGAAAGAGCGGAACTTGCGCCCGTTGAACAGGATGTGCTCATAGATTTCGTCCGACAGGATCATCACCTGCGGATGGTCGGCCAGCACCACGCCCAAGCTGCGCAGATCGTCGTCGGAGTAAACGGCGCCGGCGGGGTTGGACGGCAGGTTCAGTATGATCCAGCGCGTGCGCGCCGTGATGGCGCGGACAAGGTCTCCGGGTTGTAACCGAAACCCGTTTTCGGCCACGCAAGGGATCGTGACGGGCCTGCCGCCAAAGATCAGAACGTTATCCTTGTGTTGGCCGAAATAAGGCGCGCAGAGCAGGACCTCGTCGCCGTCCTCCAGCGTGGCCCTCATCGCGTTGAAGATCACCTGCTTGGCGCCGTCGGCGACGATGAACTCGTCAACGCCATGGGCGAGATCTTTCTCACGACGCAGCTTGTCGGCCACCGCCTTGCGTAGTGCCAGCGTGCCGCTGGTGGGCGGGTATTTCGTCTGTCCAGCCATGTCAGCAGCATGGGCGGCGTGCTTGATGTGTTCGGGCGTGTCGAAATCCGGCTCGCCGAGCCCGAGGTCAATCACGTCCTCGCCGCGCGAACGGGCCTCTTTCGCCGCCTGACTGACCCAGGCTGACGCCGAAGGCTTGACCGGATCCAGCCGCGACGACAGCGCGATCATGCCATGCCTCCGCGCACCTGCGCCAGCAGCGCGTCGGCGCCGCGGGCCAGGATCGAGGCATCGGTGCCGCAGGCCACAAATGTAAAGCCCTCGTTCAAAAGCTCGGTTGCAAAGCCCGGGTCCAACACCAGCGTTCCGACCGGCACACCCTTGGCGATCAGCTTTTGCGCCGCCGGTTTGATCAGCACCCAGACCTCGGGGTCCATCGGCTTGCCAAGCTTGCCGATGTCGGCCGCGATATCCGCCGGGCCGAAGAAGATGCCCGAGACGCCATCGACATCGGCAATCGCCTCGGCCTGTTCAACGGCCGCACGGGTTTCCAGCTGCAGCAGCACCGCCGTTTCCGCCTCGACGCGCGCCGTATAGTCGCTGATCCGCCCGAACTTGGTCGCCCGCGTCGCGCCAGAGACACCACGGGTCCCGTTGGGCGGATAGCGCGTGGCGGCCACCGCGCAGCGCGCTTCCTCGACCGTCTGGATCATCGGAAACATGAGCCCCGGCGCGCCCAGATCCAGTAGCCGCTTGACCGCCACCGGGTCGTTCCATTCGACACGCACGATGGCGGTTGTGTCGCTGGCGGCAAAAGCCTGAAGCTGCCCCAGAGTGCTGAAATAGTCGTTCGGGCTGTGTTCCATGTCGATCAGCGCCCAGTCATAGCCCGCGGGCGCTACGACCTCGGCCGAAAAATTGTTGGCAAGGCTGATCCACAGGCCGACCTGTTTGCGCCCCGCCGTGAGCGCCGCTGTAAAGGGATTGGCGGCAAGCTGCATCAGATGATGGCCTTTTCAATGATCGGGCAGTGGTTGGGGATGCGCTCGTAGTTGAAGGGCGTCAGGTCAAGCGCCCGATAGCCGCCATAGGTGATCCATTCCGCCGTACCGCGCCCCATCGCAGGGGATTGTTGCAGCCCGTGGCCGGAGAATCCGTTGAGGAAGAGGAAGTTCTCCACCTTCGTGTGCGGCCCCAAGATTGCGTTGTGATCGAAGGTGTTCATGGCGTAATGCCCGGCCCATTCGGATTGCACCTTGATCGCCTCAAACTGCGGGATTCGGGTGGCAAGGATCGGCCAGACGTGGTTTTCCCACAGCGAGAAATCCATCGCGAAATCGTCGTAGTCCACCGCCGGGTCGATCTCGGAATGGCCGCCGCACTGATAGGTGCCGCCGCCGTTTTCGCGCACATGCACGCCGGATGGGTCGATGGTCAGCGGCAGATCCATCTCCAGCGGCTGTTCGGCCTTGAAAATCCAGGAATAGCGCTTGCGCGGCTCCACCGGGGTCTCGATGCCGGCCATGGCTGCGGTGCGCGCCGCTCTCGGGCCCGAGGCGTTGACCACATGGCCGCAGGCAATTACCTCGCCCGATTTCAGCGTGACGCTGCCCACACGCGTGCCGGCGGGGTTGAGCGTCATCGCCACGACCTCGTTCTCGACATATTCCACGCCGTGTTCGCGCGAGGACCGTCGCCACCAGTCGAACACGGCCGACCCGTCCCAGAAGCCCTCGTCCACCGTGTTGATCGAGCCCAGCACGATGTCATCGACATTGTAGAAGGGATAGGCGGCCCTGATCTGGTCGGGCGTCATCAACTGCGTGCCTGCCCCCGCCGCGACCTGAACCTTGTGGCTTTCACGCAGGACATTGGCGAAGGCGTCATTGTCGGCCAGATACATGTAGCCGAAATTGCGGATGCTGAGTTCCGGCACCCGTTCGTCACCGCCCATGTAGCTGCGCAGGTTTTTGACAAAATCCGCCGCGAACTGGCTGATCCGCACGTTGAGCTCGGCCGAGAACTGCTGGCGCATGCAGCTGTTGGTGTGGGCTGTTGAGCAGGCCTGGTAGGTCTTGTCGCGTTCCACCACCAGAACCGAGCCGTCGAAATCCTTGTTGTCGCTTAGAAACCAGGCGGTCGAGGCCCCCATGATCGCCCCGCCGACAATCACTACGTCATACTGGGCCTGTTTCGGGCTTTGCGTTTGTCCGGCCATCAGGCGATCTCCCCTTTTGCGACGGCATCCTCGACCGCCTTGATGTCATCGGCCGTCAGGCCGTAATCCCGCGCTGCGGTTTCCGCCGAGATGTATCCCCGCGCCAGATCGCGCAGGACCATATCCCGTGGCCGCTCGGCAGGGTAGCCATAGCCCGCGCCACCAGGGAAAGCCATCACGACGCGGCGCCCGTGGGGCACGAACTGCTTACCCTTGCCGCGCATCGGCGTGCCATCGTCCAGCGCGATGGTGGTGCAGGCCCCGGCCATGCCCCCGCGCCGCCCGCGCGCGGGATGTTCGACCCGATCGAACATCGCCTGGATGTCGAACTCGTGGCCTTCCATTGCGCCGACCTCCATGTATTGGCCCAGCCCGCCACGCGCCTTGCCCGCACCGCCGCTGTCGGGGCGTAGCTCCTTGCGCCAAATGATCACGGGCCCCGCGTGTTCCGTTGCCTCGATCGGCATGGTCATCACGCCCGAAGGGAAGGCGGTTGCATTAAGCCCGTCCAGCTCAGGCCGCGCGCCGGAGCCACCGGAATTGAAGGTCAGCACCTCGGCGCGCCGTGCGTCGACTAGAGTCGGCGCGTCAGAGCGTGGGCGCAGCGAGACTTGAAAATTACACAGGCATCCAGCCCCTTCGGCAGGCACCAGACCCGGCACGATCTTGTCGAATGCGTCATAGACCGTGTCCGGCACGAAGTGACCGACGATGTGGCGCAGCGCGACGGGTGCGGGGCGCAGCGCGTTGACGATGGTGTTTTCCGGGGCCGTGATCTCGAACGGGGCCAATGAGGCTGCGTTGTTGGGGATCGAGGGCGCAATGGCGACCTTCAGCGCATAACACGCATAGGCCTTGGCATAGACCAGCGGGCAGTTGATGCCCTTCTTGTCGAGCCCTGAGGAGCCGGTGAAATCCGACACGATGCGGTCTTCGTGCACCGTGACGCGGACTTTCAGCGTGATCGGCGCGTCGAACCCGTCCACCGTCATTTCGCCTTCGGCGGATTTTCGTGGCAGGGCGGCAATGGCTTCCAGCGTGGCGCGGCGCGAGTTTTCAAGGATGAACGCCGCGATGCCATCCAGATCATCCAGATCGAACTCGGTCATCATGTCTATCAGGCGGCGGTGGCCGATCTCGTTGCAGGTGGCCAGCGCGTAGATGTCGCCGATCAGCTGGTCGGGTTCGCGCACATTGCCGCGAATGATCCGCACCAGCGTTTCGTCCACCTCGCCCCGCTCGGCGAATTTCATGATCGGGATATAAAGCCCTTCTTCATAGACGCTGGCCGCGTCCGCTCCGAAGCCGCGCCCACCGATATCGACGATATGCGCGGTGCAGGCGAAGAACCCTACCAGCACGCCGTTGTGGAACGACGGCGTGACCATGGTGATGTCGTGCAGGTGGCCGGTGCCCTCCCACGGGTCGTTGGTGATGTAGACATCGCCCTCGAATATGTTCTGCCGCCCGATGCGGCGGATGAAATGCACCACGGCGTCAGCCATCGCGTTGACATGCCCCGGGGTGCCGGTGACGGCCTGCGCCAGCATGTTGCCGTGGGTGTCATAGACCCCGGCGGACAGGTCGCCGGCCTCCCGGACGGAGGTCGAAAAGGCCGTGCGCACCAGCGCCTGCGCCTGTTCCTCGACCACCGAGATCAGCCGGTTCCACATGACCTGATAGGCGACCTTTGAATGTTGCTTTGTCATGTCGGCGCTCCTTACCCCTTGGTCACGACGTCGATGCAGCCGTCGGGCTGGCAGATCGCGTCGCGGCTTGCGGGAACGATGATGGTGGTTTCGGCCTCGGTCACGGCGGCGGGGCCGTTGGCGCGCTGGCCGGTCTGCATGGTCACCCGGTCGATGACCTGAGCCTCGACGAAGGCCCCGGACGCGGCATCGAACACCCGGCGCTGGCCTTGCGCGACGGCGGTGCTTTCGCCGGCCGATGCGGCCACAGGCGCGACGGCTTCGGGCGGTGTGGTCGCGTTGACCGACCAGACGGTGATCTCGACATCCAGACCCGCGACCGTGCGGCCGAAGAGCTTGGCATAGTCCTCTTCGAAGCGTGCCAGGAAGGTCGCAGCATCGGGATTAGTGGCCTGGTCTTCCGTCAGCGCGATGGGAATTTCCCAGCCCTGTCCGGCATACCGCATGTAGACCTTGAATTCCGAAAGGATCTCCGAGGTCTCGTCGCAAGTCCGCACGAAGCCCGTGACCTCGGATTTCAGCTCTGTCAGCAGCGCTTTGATCCGCGCGGGGTCAAAACCGCTGAGTTTCATGTAGACCGAGCGGTTGGCCTCGTAGCTGTAGGGCGCGCGCAGGAACCCGATGGCCGAACCGACCCCGGCACCGGGCGGCACGATCAGGCGGTCGACACCGAGCTTTTCGCACAAACGCCCGGCATGGAGCGGCGCCGCACCGCCAAAGGCTATCATGGTGTATTCCGACAGATCCTCGCCATTCTCGACCGCGTGAACACGGGCCGCGTTGGCCATGTTCTCGTCCACGACCTCGGCCACGCCAAAGGCGGCCTCGATGGTGTCCATCGACAGCGTGTCGCCGACATGGGCGGTCAGCGCCGTTTGCGATTGGTCTGGGTGCAGTTTGATCGCCCCACCAGCGAAATTGTCCGGATCCAGCTTGCCCAGAACAAGGTCTGCATCCGTGACCGCAGGCCGCGTACCACCGCGCCCATAACAGGCCGGGCCGGGTTCGGAGCCCGCGCTCTCGGGCCCGACTCGGATCTGGCGCATGTCGTCCACATGGGCCAACGAACCTCCGCCCGCACCAATCTCCACCATGTCGATCACCGGGATCGAGATCGGCATGCCGGACCCCTTCTTGAACCGGTAGGTCCGCGCGACCTCGAACACACGGCTGGTCTTGGGCGTCTGGTTCTTGATCAGGCAGATCTTGGCGGTCGTGCCGCCCATGTCAAAGCTCAGCACCTTGTCGATGCCGTAACGCGCGGCGATATGGGCGGCAAAGACCGCGCCCCCCGCCGGACCGCTTTCCACCAGCCGCACCGGGAAATCGGCGGCGTTCTGAAGCGAGATGATGCCGCCGCCCGAATGCATCAGGAAGACGAGGCAGTTTACGCCTTCGCCGCGCAACCCCTCTTCCAGCCGGCCGAGGTAGGAGGCCATCAGCGGCTTGATATAGGCGTTCGCCACCACCGTGTTGAACCGTTCGTATTCACGCATCTGCGGGCTGACCTCGGACGAGATCGACACCGAGACATGCGGCAGGCGCTCGGTAAGAACCTCGCGCACCATCTGCTCATGCGCCGGGTTCAGGTAGGAATGGATGAGGCCCACCGCGACGCTTTCGAAACCCGCCTTTTCGATCCGCGCGGCCAGCGCCTCGACCTCGGCGCGGTCCAGAGGCACCATGACCTCGCCACGCGCGTTCACCCGTTCATTCACGGTAAACCGGGACTGCCGCGGCAAGAGCGGCTCTGGCAGAGTCAGGTTCAGATCGTATTGCTCGAACCGGCTTTCGGTGCGCATTTCAATCACGTCGCGGAAGCCTTGCGTGGTGATCAGCGCCGTTCTGGCTCCGCGCCGCTCGATCAGCGCGTTGGTGGCCAGCGTCGTGCCGTGGATGATCTGCCCGATCTCACCGGGCGTGATGCCGGCCCTGGCGCAGACCTGGTGCATCCCGTCGATGATCGCGTTTTCGGGCGCGGTATAGGTGGTCAGCACCTTGGTGGAAAAGATGTTATCCCCTTTTTCAAGCACGACATCCGTGAACGTTCCCCCAATATCCGCGCCAAGCCGGATCGCACGCCTGTTCATCCCGTGTTTCCTTTCGACCAACCAGAGCAAGCGGCGGCGGGGATCGACCCCGCTCGGCCCTCGGTGCCCAGTCTTAGGGCCTGCTGAGGAAAACGAAAAATTGGAATATTTTCTTGTTGTGGTTATGTTGTGTTATCCTTGGCCGCTTCGGCCGTCAGCCGGGCGAGTTCGGCGGCATAGCGCACGAACCGCGGCACGCGCCGGTCGTCATAGCGCGCAAAGACCTGCAAGGGGCTGGGCGTCCAGTCGCAGTTGAGTTCGACCAGCCGGCCCTCGGCAACAGCCTCCTGCACGATCGCCCTGGGCAACAGCGCGATGCCCATCCCGTCCACCGCCATCGGCAGGCAGGACGCAAGGCTGCTCGAGTGCACAACCCGATCGCGCGACAGGCCGTTGTGATCGGCAATTTCGGCCAGCTCACGCACGGCCACGGTGTGCCGCGCATGGGTCAGGACAGGATGGGCAAACAGGTCGGCGAGCCCGATATTGCCGCCAATACCTTGTCCCATTTCCGGCGTGGCAACCCAGACGTAGCTGTAACTGCCAAGCGGGATCGTCCCGCGCAATTCGCTGGAAAATGGTGCTGTCTGCAGCGCCAAATCCAGTTGCCCGCTGACAAGGCCACGGTCGATCTCGCGCGAAAGATCAACTTCTAGTTCAACGCTGACCGATGCATAAGACGCCCTGAACGCGCGCAGAAAGTCGTGCAGCCATGTGCAGGCGATCAGCTCGGTTACGCCCAGGCGCATCCGCTCCCTGATCAGATCCCGCCGGTTGGCCTGTTCGAGAAACGCCTCGCCTGCCAAAATCACCTGTCGGGCCGCCTCGACCAGCGTCTCCCCGGTTTTCGTCAGCCGGACCGATCCCGCATCCCGGTGCATCAGAACGACCCCGAGAGACTTCTCCAGCGCCGAAATCCGCGCCGAGACATTCGGCTGTGTTGTTCCTAGTGCCGCCGCCGCCTTGCGAAACGTTCCGGTGTCAACCACCAGGACGAAAGCTTCCAATTGCTTGATGGTGATCCGACTTTTTATCATGCGGCTCTCAAGGATAAGAAAAATCTATCCTCATTTTGGCAGATTGACGCCGGAAGGGGAACGGTTCGGCCCGCTCGCGCGATATGGGGGCTGCGAGGGCTCCTTGATCGCCATGCCAGTCAGCACTGTTTGATGTGTCCATGTGTTGGCGAAGGCGGGATCTTTGAACGTTTCGTGGAACTAGGCGCAGAACTGGTTCTCACCACCCTTCAGTGGGACGAGGCGTTTGACATAGGTTCTGATACATTGACTGGCGTTAACGACGACGACTACCAACCACTGTTCCCACTAACCGCGAAGCTGGAAAAGCTAACAATAAAAATCGACCGGCCCCAGTCGAGTCAAGCCGACATTCAAAAGCTCGAAGACGCGATGCAAAGAGCAAGCGACCTGTTGGCTCAAAGGGTTGAGAGGTTGCCTACTTGCTTGAGTCGGGCAGTGGAAAACCGGATGGTTTATTTGTCCGCTTCGTCCGCAAAGTAGACGTTCAAGCAAGTTGCAGCGAACGACCGCATTGAGCCCAGAGCAGCCATTTATTGGCGTTGCCACGCTGCACCGCCGCTAATAACTTTACCAGACCTGAAACCCGCGGTGGAAATAACTGAACGGCATTCACCGATTGTCCTTTTCTCCAATTGGCAGCTAGTCAATCGCGGATCTGAATGTCGCAGTGAGTCGCTCATTTAACGCACGATGGGGCTTGGTTGAGGTGCCGTAATACAACTCCGCTAGTGCGGCAATGTCATTGTAAATGATCGTGGAACCCCCATCGTCGTCCGCGTACACCAACAGCTTTTGGCAAAATGCATCTAGCCCAATTGCCGGAAAATCCGCCATTGCTACTCCGCCGGGTGCTGGGCCACCAAACAACAATAGAACGGCCTCTGGAATCTCCATTCCCAATTGGGATGCTTCGGCCGCAAAGTCGATTTCTCCAAACCAGACGGTATCGTCCTGCGCCATCACAACCTCGGTGAGTCGCCCTACTGCCTCCGATACGTTTAGCTTCGACTTCAGTTCGATCACCCCATAGTCCAGCGTCAATCCGTCAGTCGGGGCTGGCTTCGCGACTAAACCGCCAAGAACATCAAGCATCCTGTTGTCGAATGCCTCCAGCATCGAGGTCTCAGTCAACCCGTGTCTCTCTACCAAAAATTGCGATCCCGTATAGGTGATCTGCGCAAGATCATCTTGATCGAATGACAAAGCGCGAAACGGAAGATCCAGTCCAGCGCGCACGTTCCCAGCGAGTATTGAGGAATTGATCTCAGGGTCTGAAAAAATAAGTACGCGCGACGCGGGCATTTCGACGCCTTCGGCTTGAGCCAAGCGCGCATGATCAATCGATGCAACTTCAGTCAGGCCTGCTGTACCAACCGCTGCCTCCAGCACCAAGTAGTTTTCATCCACTTCGCTTTGAGTAGTTGATGATTGAGCCAGAACTGAAAGTGAAACCGTGAAAACTGCCAAGATTATTGAAAGGGCAACGCAATATCTAAACATTTAAGTACATCCAATCTCACGTTCTCTTCGCAAGGAAGTTGCAGCCAACGCCGCAAACGCCAGCTCAGCAAAAAGATAAAACCACAAAATGCCGCTCGGAAAGCCATCGATTAGTATGCTCAACAAACGCCCAGCAGCCAGACCGGACATGAAGAGAAGAAGAACCCAAAGTGCTGGACGTTGCAGTTCAGGCTTCACAGTGGCTACCAACCAAAACACAGCGTTGGTGAGGTACAACCCCATAATGGCGCGGAAGACGTGGGATTGATTGGTTCCCTCTACTGGGAAACCTAAAAGAAAAGGGACAGAACGCCCGGGCACAAGTCCGTAAGACAAGGCAATCGGGACGAGGCCAACAGCGGCTAAGAGTAGGACTAATCTAGCGGTCATAAGGGCTTTCCTTACACAAAGCCAAATCCGCCAGTCGGTCGCGGTTCATGACTTACCTTAAATTGACACTCGGCCAATAGGCCGAGTGCATCACTTCAATTTGAAAGACGAAGCATCAGTCTCAAATCGTTTACTGAGAGATTCCACCCTCAGTTGATGTCTGTTCTTCCACGTGACCCTTGTTTGCGACCGGTTTTCCACGCGGAGGGAACTTCTCAAAGGTAGCAAGATGCGCCTGCACCAATCGAGCTGCTGGACCGAAGGCCCACATCTTCTCACCCATCCAGCGAACGTACATGCCGCTTTCGTCCGCAGCTTTTTCATAAGGGTCCCGCCGCAGATTGTAGAGCAACGGAGCAACCAATTCTTCCTTAGGACCTGACCAACCGTGATTTTGCACGACGAAATGTGCTTTCCAATCATTGTACCGAACGGCTTGGAGGTCCGTACCCTGATAATAAATCAGTTCACGACGACTGCTTTCTACTTGCTCACCTGTTAGATATGACAATTGATTGTAGCCATCGAGATGTACATTGTAGCCTTCATAACCCTCTAGCAGTTTCTCTTTCAGGTCTGCGGGACCTCCAGCGGCCGCAACGAAGGTGGGCATCCAATCCATCCCGCTGAAAATACCATTTAAGACCTGACCTTCGGGAATTTTTCCAGGCCAACGGATTATCGCGGGTACTCTGAATCCACCTTCCCAGGTTGTACCTTTCTCTCCATGAAACGGTGTGGTTCCACCATCAGGCCAAGTCAGTGTTTCCGGGCCATTATCGGCGGTGAACACTACTATGGTGTTGTCAGCAACGCCGAGGTCCTCAAGGTGCGCGAGCACTTTTCCAACGTTGTCGTCCAACTCCTTCATGACCACATCCTGAAGACCTCGACCATTGCCCAGCATCCCTTCGTACTTTGGGCTTAGATGGGTCCAGACATGAGCTCGGGCTGGAGCCATCCAGACGAAAAACGGTGTATTTGATTCAACCGCGCGCGAGATAAAGTCCGTCGTGTAGGAAGTTACTTCGTCGTCCAAAGTCTTTTGGCGTTCCGGCGGAGCTGGACCATCATCAATGATGCGCTGCTTTCCGACTTTACCAAAACGCGGATCGACTGTTTCATCCTCTTCCTCTGTCGCAAAGGAATGAATGATATTGCGGGGAGCAAATTGGGCGTTGAATTTTGGGTCGTCTGGCCAATCCGGGTCAGACGTGTATTCCATGGCGTTAAGGTGATAAAGCCAACCCCAGTATTCGTCGAAACCTTTCGTAGTAGGTAGGAACTCGTTCAGATCGCCAAGGTGGTTTTTACCGAACTGTCCGGTCGTATATCCCAGTTTTTTTAAGAACATCGGAAGTGTCGGATCATCTGGGTTCAAACCTATTGGGTCACCAGGCAATCCAACTGTATGCATACCGGTGCGAATTGGCATTTGCCCTGTCATAAAAGCTGATCGACCGGCGGTGCAGCTTGGCTCTGCGTAGTAATCTGTAAGACGCGCTCCCTCGGACGAGAGCTGATCCAAATTCGGCGTTTCAATGCTTTTGACACCGCCATGATAAACACCAACGCTTGCCCATCCCACGTCATCAGCCATGATAACAATAATATTTGGGGGTTGGCCCTCATCGGCCCAAGCTCCAGTGGCGGTAATACATAGCGCACCAACTAGTGAGACAATTTTTTTCATATGACCTCCCATCGCGTTACTTCTTTAAGACGATAGGCAAACCTTCGGGTTTGTAGAATACCTTAATTTATTAACTCTTTGTGCAGCCGTTAGTCAGCCATCAGGCGGTATCTCAGAAAACTCTACTGAGCAAACATGCAACTAATCTCAAAGCGCTAAGATTAGGCGAACGGCTGCTGTGTCCGCAAGCCAGTCGTAGCTAAGTTTTGGGAGAGCGACCGCTTTTGGTGAGAGCGGTCGTTCCTGTTCAAAACTCCGAGTTTTCGGGGGTGAACGTCCGCTCAAAGCCGCTAATCGGTCATCTGAGTAAATCCGTCAGGTGACTGCGTTGAGCCCAAACTCGACCATATTTATCTGGGCGTAAGGCTGTCAGAGCGAGAGACGAAAGTGGGTGCCAGTTCGTTTACAGCACAAGATGTCTCCAAACGCGCGCCCCAATCCCGATATTGTATGAGCCTTGCGGGTTATCGAAGATCAGAACTAGCTGCTTCAGACTTTTGAAACACCAGCAAGGTTATAAAAACACCGCCAATTAGCATTGTGTGAGCCGCAGCCGTTACGCCAAAAACAAAGTAGCTTCCAACCATGAGCGAAAAGATAGCGCTCCACATCCAGGCCAGCATTTGCATCAGCAAATGGGCGGTGGGAAGGGACTGGTTTTTTAGAGGATTCTTAGTTTCGTTCATTACTGAATCCCACGTTGATTTAACGTCCAATCTATTAGTCATGTTTCTACTCCCATTACCTTTATCAATGACCCAACTGGAAACGCTTAGGCGTCTCTAGAACCCGCGCTGGCGATGAGAAAAGGTATTGGCCGACAACGCGGTCCACAGTGTGTGGTAATACTGGAGATACGTGCCAAAAGCGTTAGCGGACCAATATATGCTCAGCTCCGCTGAAAAAGATTGACGCATTTGCTATGCGGCAACGCCCAAACCGTCTTAGCCCCAACGGCAGTTTTGTCCGCAACTCTGCCGTTCAGCAGATTTCAGCGAACGTTCGCTGCCGTTCAATGCAGACCTTCAGGCAAAATTTCTCGGAATGACCACAAATAATGACCGCTATCCGCTACTAACTCTGGCCAAAGTATCCCGCTTCAGCGATGCTGCACAGGGGCGCGAGACTGACCTCCTGGAGAAGGATTCTAAAGCGAATTGATGCTGCTAAGATTTGGCTTTGTTTCACTCGCAGGAAAGCGCACGCCTGACTAAACGGCATCGGTTCCGAGCCGCTCCTGTTTCATCGATCGCTTCCATCAACCAATTGCTGTCGGCTTGTCTGGTCAACATCAGAAAGCCGAAATCACCATTGTTCGCGACGATACTCGCCAAATTTCCGGCAACTTTGACATCGGTGACAACACCTGTGGGCATCGGATCAAGCTGCGTCCCGCCGTTGCCGCTAATACCCTGCACCGGTCCGTCCAACAAATCGATTGCTTGAAAAGCGTGAATATGGCCAGAAAGAAAAAGATTTACTGTTTCTGGAATGGCTCTACCGAATGCTGCGCGCTGTGTGTCGTCACCATCGATCAATTCACCGAATGCATGCATGTTTACCCAAAGTGGGCGATGAGTAAGAAACCAAGTTTCTCCGCTGATATTTGCAAACAAATCTCGCGCCATCTTACCGTAAACATTTAACAACTCAGTGCTGCTTTGAGGTGCAGGGCCTGCGGATGAATCAAATGCAATTAGATTGAGGCCGTTGACAGAAGCTATCCACGGCTCGGTCACAGCTGGACAATCTGAGGGAACGAAACCTGGGGCAAAATAACGGAACCATCCTTTGCTGCCGCGTCCGCAGTTTTCGTGATTACCTCTTATAAAAACAAATGGAGCGAGCTTGAGCAGCCTATCTGCAGGATCCAACCAGTCGGCAGACCACGTCTGGAAATTGTCACCAAAGGGCGATCCACCGCACTTCTCCGGTTCGGGGCACTCTGCCGATCGGTACAAATAGTCGCCAACGTGGATGACCAAGTCTGGCGATCTGGACGCAATTTCTGCGGCAATTGATTTCAATGGCCAGGCATCGGGATCATTGCAATCTTGTACTCTGGATCTGCGAATACGGCATCCAGTATCTCCAATCACGGCAATACGCTGTACGCTTTGACTCAAGGTTGGTAGCGTGTCTCCCTCAAGTTTCATCTTCTGTGAATCTTGTCGGGCACGATGCTCGCAAACGATTTCCGGAAATTGGTCATCTGGAGCAGCACGTTTATGCATTGCAACAACACGCCCGTCGATTTTCAACAAAGGGCAGCTAGACGATGTAGAGATAGCTCGAACAACAATTGTCTTGTCGGGCCCGAGTTGAACCCAATGCTGCAGTACTTCAGCAGTAGAAGGTGGAGCAACGAAACAAAGCCAAATCAAAGCCCCGAGAACGGTTGAAGCGGTCCTAGTCAACAAACGGGCACCCCTTTCGAATTAAGCGGCGAATTTACGATCGGGATCTGAAAAGTCCAGTGGATCTTGCAAGAGGAACTTAGGTTGAGGCAGCCGGCAACTTCAGTAGCATAGAATATCACACTTCATTTGAAAGCTTTCTGGAGTACCTCACCGCATGCACCATTGGGACGTACCGTATTGGCAAGGTGTCTGAGGTCTGTTCTTAGCCCGCTACGCATAGGTTCCAAAATGGCTGAGTTTACGAAGCCACTGCGCAGTAGGAGCAGCAAGCCGACCCGATGTCGGATTTGTCCGCATGCGAGACGTTGCACAGAGACGCAGAGAATGTCCGGATTGGATTTCGGCCGATTTGAGTGATTTGAACGTCCGCTTTCGGGAAATCGCGCTGTAGTGCCGCTACTCGTTCCAACTTTTGGTGGGCTCGCGACCACCAAACTCGCCGCATGAGCAAAAGGCGGCTTCGTCCCGCTTAGTGGTCATTCGCGATTTTTCGACCAACGTCCGCGTTGAGCCCATTCTACTAAATGCTGCACGGTGCACGAATTTCCGATGGTGGGTGAAGCATCACCAGCCGCACGGGACCCGTTGGATCAAATCTCCCACTTCAAGCCTGTTTCTTGTTCAGTGACCTCCCAAAGCCTTGCCATGACGGTCTTGTCATACGCGTGTGGGTTCAATTTACCCTTGCCAACCGGGCCTACGGCTTCAAGGCGGCCCGTTGGCCCGTAGAGCGCGCGTTGTTCGGTCAAAGCCTCTTCGGTGGCGCACATGACTTCGGGATAGGACCCTTGCTCGGCAGTCTGAACCATCGGTGTTTTGGTCATGAGCCACCAGATGAACCGCATCGTCCGGCTGCCGCTCGTACTGATCAGTGACGTTGCCGACGAGCCGGGATGGCAGACATAAACCTCGACCTCGGTGCGCCCGGCGGTGGCAAGCCTGTCCTGTAATTCATAAGCGAACATCATTTGCGCCAACTTGCTTTGCGAGTATGCGGTGTTCGGCCCGTAACCCTCCTCCCAGTTCATGTCGCCGAACTTGATCGTCTTCAGACCCATGTTGTAGCCAAGACTGGCGACAACGACGATCCGACCTTTCGAGGCTTCGATCCGCTCAAACAGAAGACCACAGAGTAGGAAGTGACCGTAATGGTTGGTGCCGAGCTGGCTTTCGAACCCATCCTCTGTCAGCTTGCGGGATGGCACCTGCGCGATAGCAGCATTGCAGATGAGCGCATCGATGCGGGGAACGGAATTCAGAACCTCGTCCGCAGCTTTGCGTACGCTTGCGAGAGAGGCCAGGTCCATGCGAATGAAGCTCACGTCCGCCCCGCTTCCGAACTCACTTTTCAGGTCCGCGAAAGCTGCCTGAGACTTCTCTGCCGAGCGGTTCAACATCACGACTTTGGCCTTCTTCTTAAGAAGCGTCCGCGCGGCCTGGAACCCGGCACCGGCGTTGGCGCCCGTGATGAGGTAGGTCTTGCCGGAAAGGTCGCCGAGGCGCTCGGGCATCCAGCCTTTGGGTCCGAATGTGGTATCTGGCATCTTTTGTCTCCTATCTGCGTTGGCGCGGGGACCGAGTGAATTGTGTTTCGGCTTGGAAATGCAGATAGCTCTCACCAGAATGCGGAAACAGGCGAGATCATCGCAAATACTTGCCCGATTGTATCAAGGTAGTTGCCTGCAACGATCTGGAGCCTTTACATCTCTCTTATGAGCAAGGATCAGATCAAGCAAATCATCGCAGGCCGAACCGAAACGGACGGCTTGACCGAGACGGGCATCAAGGGTGTACGGCTGTTTCGCGCCACGCGTTCAATCCCTTGTGTTCCAGCCGTTTACGAGCCCTGCATCGTGGCCATCGTGAGTGGGGTGAAGGAAGCCGTACTGAATGGCCGAAGATACGAATACGACAACAGTCAATATCTCTGCTGCCCAATGTCGATGCCGGTCAAGGCGGGGACGCCGTTGGCCTCGCGTGACCACCCGCTCTACGGAGTCATGGTCACTCTTGAGCAACGCGCTATGACCGAGCTGGAGATGGAGATGGAAAATGCCGGGGGCGTTCTGCCTTCGGTCAAAGGAGAACTGCGGGAGCCAGGAATTAGGTTTGCACGATGGGACGATGGATTCACTGAAGCGCTGCTGCGGCTACTGCAGCTCGGAAACAGCGAGACGGATACAGCAGTTCTCGGCGAGGCGCGATTACGTGAGGTGCTCTATGCGATCCTGAGTGGAGAAGCTGGCACCTTCGCACGGCAAGCATTTGGTGCTGGCAACGCCATCGCACGTTCAATTGCGCATGTGTCGTCACATCTGGATGCGCCGATCTCCATAGAGGATATGGCAAGCCGAGCGGGCATGAGCCGGGCGGTTTTCCATCGCAAATTCAAGCAGGTCACGACGATGGCTCCAATCCAGTTCGTCAAGACGATGCGCCTCAACAACGCCGCCATGAAGATCGCGGGCGGGATGCCTGTGAACGAAGCCGCAATGGACGTTGGTTACGTCAGCCCGTCCCAGTTCAGTCGCGAGTTCAGGCGCATATATGGGCAATCGCCGAGGCAATGGGGTGAGGAACAGAAACTACTGGTCAAAGTTGCTTGAGGCAGACTTGCGTGAGCAGAGCGGACATTGGAGCCCCGCGGCGAAGGGGAGCTTTGTCCGCAACTCGGACATAGACCCGATTTTGCTGAACGTCCGGTCCTGGTGAAAGCAGACATCGCTCAGAATCGCCCCGATTTCGTCGGCTCGAACGTCTGCTTCTGCCGAAAGTGGACATTCAAGAAAACTACCCGTAGTTCCGCAATGCGGACAAAGCTGCCGTTAGCTACAACAAATTCCGATGACCGCTTTCAGCGTACCTTAACACTACCGGGATATGTTCTCCTGTGTTGGCGGAAAAACACACTTTACGCACATGTGCCTGTCTCCAACCATGGCTCGAAAAGGAATATCTTAAAACCGCCATCCCGCATCTGTTAGGGCTGAAATCACTTCGTCCGATAGATTTGGACTGGAATAAAATGCTGCTAGAACAAGATCTGGCCTGAACTCTGGCCACGACTGTTTCAATTGTTTCAAGGTTGCATGTGCCTCTTTGGATTTGCCCAACCTTTGATAGGAAGCCGCCAAAAATACCAAAGACAGTGCACTGACGGGGTCACCATTGTCACTCGCAAATTTCAAAGACGCGATTGCTTCCCTAAAATCACCGATGTGAAAACTGGCAACCGCGTGAATGTTCCTGTGGGCAAACCGATGACTTCCTATCTCTCTGCGGTGGCTTGGGTCGCTGACGTCATACGCTTCTTCAAAGCGACCCATAACCAGTAGTATCACGCCGCGAAAGTCCAGAACGTTTCCGTCATTGGGTCGAAGCGACTGCGCGAGTGCTGAATACTCCAATGCTCTGTCATAGTCGCGGGAAACGTAAGATACCCATGCCATTGCCGATTGGCTCCAGCCGTTTGAGGGCGCAATGTCCACAGCTTTCTGAGCCATTTGTCCTGAATTCAGTATCAGCGCGTCACGCTCTTCCTCGTCTCGCGTTAGTAGAGCCTGGGTTCCCAGACTATGGGCCAATCCGGCATATCCACAGTAAAAATCGGGAGCCTCATTTATTGCTATTCTAAATATGTCGCTGGCCAGGATCTGGTTATCGATAGTTGCGATTGGAAAGAGCAGGCCCCGAGCTTGATCGCAGTAGTTTGACGCCTGTACTGCGGCGGGTGATTTGGCGGATAGAGCCTGTCGCTCAAGTGAGCGCGCGGATGTCTTTGGGTTGAGATCAACAACCTGTTCCATGCGCCCGCCCAAGAAGTAAGCAAGAGCAATGATCGCTATGGTGACAGCAGGGATGCCAATCAGCCAGGGTAAT
This sequence comes from Ruegeria sp. YTSB088, assembly GCF_059609825.1. Lineage (NCBI taxonomy): Bacteria > Pseudomonadati > Pseudomonadota > Alphaproteobacteria > Rhodobacterales > Roseobacteraceae > Ruegeria > Ruegeria sp. YTSB088. The sequence continues at coordinate 264,928 of NZ_JBXWMM010000007.1, forward strand.
CCTGGCCTGAATGGCGTATGATCGACATTGCTCTGAATTGTACCAGAGCGGTCCTCGAACCAAGGCGCGTAGCCGCCGCTATCAATGTGAATGCGCAGATTGTCTCCAGCACCTGCCGTTTCATAGTACTGTTGAAGCTTCCGCCTTAACCGCCCTGCATCCACACGGACAACATTGATGTGGCCGTCATCACTGGCAAAACTCTTGAAGTAGACATCCTGAGCGATCGTTTTGCCAAGAATAGCCTCGGACCTGCCTTCAATGGCCTCTTCAACTACGTAGTTCAAGAAGTTCCGCAGGCGTTCCGCCTTGGCGAACGTGTCACTGGTCAACACGCGTTCCAAGGCATCCCTTACGCGGGTTGGATGCCGTTCCGGATCAAGTGTCAGATCTTGCTCAGCCATCTCGCAAATCAAGTTTTGCTGTATTTTCAAAACAATACTGCCGCCTGACCAACTGGATGTCACCCTAATTTCACGGTGTTACCCTACCGCGATACGCCTTGTGCCCTCAAGCTCGTGCTCAGAGAAGAACCAAGTGGCCGGACGATGACAGACGTCAGTTTACTAGAACTCACTTTCCCTGACCAAATCAACCGCATCCGCCACATGCGAAAGACTCATCATGGATTTGAGACGCTTTGCCAGGATTTCGAGCTGCTCTCGGCCGAGTTGGAGAGACCGGAGAAGGTCAATAAAACAACTCCAGCATGTCTGATCGATCCCGTCACGGAAAGCCTTGATGGCCTGGCTGAAGAAATCGCCGAACATCTTTCTTGGGTCATCCAATCAGAAATCGTCCCGAAATCAATTTCAGAAGTGGCTCCCATATTCACAAAGGCTCGAACAAAGGACTGAAAATATGCTGCAAGACAGATGCAATAAATCGATTAATTCACTCGGCGCACTCGCCGCCGCAGCGACATTGTTCGCCACTAGTGCGCTCGGTCAGGCTCCTCCAGTAAAGGAGCCCTCATCCCAAGAAGATATTGAGGCTGCACTGACCGGCGGCGTCCCCATGGGGCGTTGGAAAGAAGGTCTGACCTTTGAGGGCATCTCTCCACAACCGTGGTTGAAAAGCGCGGCAAACTGGTTCCCGCGCACAGAAGATGTACAGCCCAATGAGATGAGAATTATCTTCATGGGATCTGCCCCGTTCATTCGCCCTGGGCAAATGAACACGGCGATTCTTGTTGAGCTGGGCAACGGTAAGATTTTCATGTTCGACATTGGTGAAGGCTCACCTGCAAACATCATTGCCAGCGGATATGCACTGAATGAAATCACTGATGTTTTTATTACGCACCTGCACGTAGACCACTTTGGTGGGTTGCCGTACCTGTGGATGTTCGGAACTTGGGCAGGTGGATGGCACGAGCAGTTGACGGTCCATGGCCCATCCGGCCGCACCAAAGAGTACGGCACTGCAACCATGGTAGAAGGCATGAAAATGATGACCGGATGGCACCGGGACGCGTTCAGTGTCTTTCCCGTTGGCAAAGGTTGGGACATCGAAGTCAACGAATTTGATTTCCGTGACAATGGTGGCGTGATCTATGACGAAGACGGGGTCAAAGTCACACATTGGCAAAGAAGCCATGCCAAAGACGGTGCGTCGGGATACCGGATGGACTGGAATGGCATGTGCTTTATCTGGACAGGTGACGGTCGACCCAACATGATCGACATTCCTTTTGCCAAAGGCTGTGATGTCTTCGTCACGGAACAGCAGCAGGAAATCATCGAAATCTCCTCTGGAGTTCAAGGCGTGCCGCCCTTCCTCGGGCGTTATACCGTCGATACCCATCATACGCCCAGCTACGCTGCCGGCTACATTGCCAATCTGGTACAACCCAGGCTTCTGATGAACACTCACATGAGCTATGACCCATATCAGATTGAGGAAACCGTGGCGGAGATCCGAGAGCACTGGAAAGGCCCCTATCACTTTGGAGCGCCTGACGGGATCGTTGTGAACGTCACCAAAGATCAGATATGGGTTCGCGAAGGCATATTGCCCGAGTTTCCAAACTCAAGAGCGCCGCAGTTTGACTTTAGCAATGGTCAGTTGATCGTGCCCAAGCCGCCGCATCAGCGTGAAGACATTCAAGAACCCTACGTGCGAGATATGGAGATCGATCCTAAGCTGTACTATCCCGAAGGATATCATCCTGAATTGCTGACCGAGTGGCCAGTTGATGACGATCTTGTTGTTCCTCTGGATGCGCTTCCCGAAAATCTGAAGGAAAGTATGGGCGCGGCGTGGCGCCATCGTGAAGCCAACCGCAAAGTGTTGGAAGAGCAAAACGACAATTAAGTCATCATGACAAACAGGGCGATCACTCGTAAGCTCGGGTGGTCGTTCAAACTTTCCGGAAACATCACGAAGGAATGAAGTCTTGTTAATAGTACTCGGCCTCTACTTTGGAATAGTCTGGTTGGTCTTTTCCAAGTTTCACCTTCTCCCCTGGAATGGGTTCTGGAAAACTCTGGTTTACGGTGTAGCTGCTGTTATCGCTCTGGTGGTCATCGGTGCACTGAACCACACAACTCCGACTGGCCCGGTATCCATTCAGGGTGTTTCAACGAATATTGCTCCGAATGTGGCCGGCACGGTTACAGAAGTCATTGTCGAGCCAAACCAGGAAGTCGCAAAAGGCGAGCCTCTATTTCGAATAGATAATGAGGTGTATAAAGCCGAGGTCTCTCGGCTCGAAGCCGTCTTGGAAACTGCAAAGTCATCTGCCGATCAACTGGTATCAGATTTATCAGCTGCCGAGGCCGAGATTGAATCCTTGACTGCTCAGCTGACTTTCGGAATTCAGCGTCGTGATGACATCATCCGTTTGGAAGAACGCGGGGCATCAACCACGTTCCAACTGCAAGAGGCTGTCTCAACCATCGACCAGTTGACCGCGAATATCCGCGCAGCCGAAGCCCGGAAGACAAGCCTTGAGCGGCGTATCGCCGCGAAGATCGACGGGCGTGACGCAGGTGTTGTGGAGGCTGAACAGACGCTTGCGCAAGCTATTTGGGATTTAGAGCAAACAGTTGTGAAAGCTCCGGGAAACGGCGTTGTTACGGCTGTTTCACTCCGACCAGGTAACCGCGCCACTCCGCTACAAGGGGCAATTACTTTTGTCGAACCTGGAGACTATGCAATAATTGCTACTCTTCCCCAATCCAGTCGAACCAATGTTTCGGTCGGTGACGAAATCCGGCTTGCATTTAGAACGGAACCCGGTGGAGAAATTACCGGCCGTATTTCCGATTTTCCGGTCGGAACTGTCGAAGGCACTGTTGATCTAAGATCAGGTCTTCCCTCATTGCGGGAACTAGCTGGGATATCCAGCTACATCGTTTTGGTTGAACTACCTGCAGATACAGACAGTAATTCATTGCAATTTGGAACGTCAGGAACAGCTTTGGTCAAGACAGACAAAGCCGGAGCCATTGGTGTTTTGGCAGAGATCCTTTTCTGGATCACCAAAAAGCTCAATTATCTTTGAAAAACCTGACCAAAGCATCGGTGTCATCAATGAAAACTGTCGAACTCAAATCCTTGGTATTTCGGTGGCCTGGTCAACACGATCCGGTGCTCTCAGTCGATAACTTCGATCTTGAGGCCGGGGAAAGCGTGTTTATGAGAGGCCCCAGTGGCAGCGGAAAGACCACGTTGCTTTCGGCAATTGCCGGCGTGATCGATGTACCGCAAAGCGCGGTTCGCGTTGCAGGCACGGATGTCGGGGCTTTGGCTGGAGGTGATCGCGACCGTTTTCGCGTGGATCATTTGGGGATTGTTTTCCAAGTCTTTAATCTTTTGCCTTGGCTCAGTGCGCTTGAAAACACGTTGCTGCCCTGCCGATTTTCAGCGCACCGTCGCAATCGATCGGGGCCAGCCCCCAAGGCTACCGCAACACGGTTGCTAAGTGAGCTGGGTCTTGAGGATGCTGAGCTGATCAATCGACCTGCCAGCGCCCTGAGTGTTGGGCAGCAACAACGAGTTGCGGCGGCGCGGGCTTTGATAGGGGCGCCCGAAGTTGTGTTGGCGGATGAACCTACCTCGGCTTTGGATGAGGAAGCGAAAGACACGTTTGTCCAGCTGTTGCTGAAGGAATGCAATGCATCAGGGGCGAGTTTGCTATTTGTGAGCCATGATCGCAGCCTGGAAAAACACTTCGATCGGAGCGTCGACCTGCCAAAGCTGAACGCGGGCAAAACGTGATGTTCAACCTTTGTTTGAAAAGCCTTCTCAATCGCCGCTTTATCGCTGCGTTGACTGTTCTTAGCATTGCCTTGAGCGTGGCTTTGATTGTTGGGGTTGAGCGACTGCGAACAGAGGCACGAGCGGGTTTTGCCAATTCTGCATCAGGTATCGACCTGATCATTGCGGCACGCGGAAACGATGTGCAGATCCTGATGGCAACGGTTTTTGGTGTCGGTACAACAGGCGCCGGTATCACCTGGGACAGCTACGAGATGATCGAAGATCTGCCCCAGGTAAGCTGGACAGTGCCGATCATGATGGGTGACAACCATCGTGGATATCCAGTGATTGGCACGTCCAAGCATTACTTTGATCGTTTTCGTCACAGCGGCGGCCGACATCTGACCTTTTCTGAAGGACACTCTTTTTCGTCTGCATATGGCGCAGTGATCGGTGCAGAAGTTGCACGGGTGTTTGAATATGGGCTCGGCACGGCGATTGTGAATGCCCATGGTTCGGGTGAAGTTGCCTTTGATGTCCACGACGAAGCGCCTTTCACAGTGACCGGCGTGCTGGGGCATACCGGGACGGCCGTTGACCGAATGGTTTTTGTCTCGCTCGAGGGTTTTGACGCCTTACACGAAGAACCTACATCAGAGGGTGCGGACCCGTTTGTTTTGGTCGATGCACCTGAAGTCGCCGAAGAACACGAAGACCATGACACCGAGCATTCCCATAATGAAGACCACGCAGCCAGCGAATTTGCGAACAGGCATGCGGATCACGGCGAAGAACACGAAGACCATAGCCATGTGGAGTTAGACGAGCCTGACGAGCACGAAGAAGGGCATCAGGAACATGACGACAGTCATGCCCACGAAAGCGACCTTGAAGACGAGGCGGAAGCTGTCAGGACTTCTGGCGAGCACGATCACGGTGGCCATGATCATGAACCGGGGGCCATCAACGCGATTTTTGCCGGGCTTGAGGAGAAGACAGCGGTGCTTTCAGTTCAACGGCAACTGGCAGACCATCGCGACGAGGCACTGACTGCTGTTCTTCCTAATGTTGCGCTGTTGCAGCTTTGGTCGATTACCAGTACGGCCGAGACTGCGCTGCGTCTGATGGCAGGCGCTGTGGCAGTGGCTGGAATGATCGGCATGGTGGTCATGTTGTCTGCTTCGCTCGACAACCGGCGGCGTGAATTTGCGATCCTTCGATCCGTGGGCGCAACACCAGCCGGCGTCTTTTCCCTGATCTTGCTTGAAGCCGTTTTATTGTTGTCGGCCGGCATCGTGCTTGGAGTAATCGCGCTCAGCGCTCTCACGCTCGTGATAGATCCGATTCTTGCCGCAAATTTTGGGCTCCGCATCGGTGTTGACCTGCCGAGTTTTCGCGAGGTTCTTCTCATAGCCCTCGTTTTCTGCTCTGGTCTTCTTGCCAGTATTATACCTGCGTTAAGGGTGTACCGTATGACGCTATCAGACGGACTGTCGGTGCGGCTTTGAATAAGAGGATCCGCTGAAATGAAGACCATTGCGCATTTTCTGAATATCTTATTCGCCCTTGCGATTGCGGGGCCTCTTCTTGCAGCGGATCCGCGCAACATAAGTTGGCAGGATCTCCTTCCTGAAGAGCGGCCCTACCACGATCCTTTTGCCACCCTAGAATATTCTCAGGTCAATGCGTTGGCCATGCTTTATCGGATTGAGGTTCTGCATGCGGACACTGCGGATGACAAGAAGCGCGCCGAAGCGGTTCAGATCCGCGAAGACCTCGTATCTCAAGGTCTTGATCCAGATTGGTTGTTTGAACAACGCGAAATTGTGATGAACCAACGGTTGATTGCCGCGCGCGAACCGAACCTTGACCTTTTGGGGGAGAACGTGCGCCTTCCCGGCTATCTCCTTCCCCTGGATATTGTTGACCAGAAGGCGGTCGAATTCCTTCTGGTTCCGACAGTTGGAGCCTGCATTCACACACCACCACCTCCAGCCAATCAGATGGTCTATGTGCGATACGAACAAGGCTTCGAAATCGACGAGTTGTATAAGCCAGTCTGGATAAGCGGGGAAATGCGGGCACTGAGCAGGTCCCAGTCACTCAATTACGTGGACGGCCAGGCCAACATCGAAACCTCATATGCGATGGATGCGCTGTCGGTAGAAATCTATGACTGATCAGTCAGACTAGAGGTCCGTTCCATGGCTTCACCGGGATACATCTTTGCACCACACCCCTGTATCAGGATCTTTGGTTCGTGCAGATGTGACGCTGCAAATCTCTCCTGAAGCTCCTTGATGATCAATACGGCGATTTTTTTGTCACAAACCGCCATTTTGTGACCACACCAATCCGCGCGCATGGGTTTCACAAGTACACCCGGCAACCCTCGCTGGTTAATCTGCTTATCATAAGTAGCGAGAACTCTTTTTCATTGCTCTTGATCGATCATGTTGTCTCTTTGACTAATTGATCAGAGTTCTTAATCGAATCGCATACCGCGCTTGTAAGCCGCCTTTCGTGCGTGTCGCGGCATCCGTTAGTTTGGGCTCAATGCGGTCGTTCGCTGCAACTTGCTTGAACGTGTACTTTGCGGACTTAGCAAACCTTCGAACTAAGTCGGAAAAAATTCCGGAGCAGAGTTGTGCTATGGTGCCTTAAATTAGGGAGGAAAAATTGTTTCGCTATGTTTTGCCAGCAGCTCTCATTCTGGGGAGCCCAGTCTTAGCTCAGGATGCAATAAATCCGTCGGGCCTTTCCGGTCCTTCCGGTCGACCTTATTCACCTTACGCCGAACGCGCATATCCAACACAAGTCTATTTTGGTGACACTCACGTTCATACTGGGCTTTCCGGCGATGCTGGTGGAGGCGGTACGCGCCTCATGCCGCGTGATGCCTATCGGTTTGCGCGTGGCGAAGAAGTTGTGTCGAACACGGGGCAACCTGTAAAATTGTCGATGCCTCTCGATTTCTTCATGATTACAGATCATTCGGATGCGATGGGTGCTATCACCGACATCATCGGAGGTGCTCCCAACATCTTAGCAGATGAGCAAGGCAGATATTTCCATGAAGAATTCAACAAAGGTGGAGAAGCCGCTCTGGCGGCTGCGCTCGAGCTGACAGCGGCGTTTGCTCAAGGACAGGTTTCCCCTGCGCTGAACTATCAACCGGGCAACCCCGCGTATGCCCGTGTTTGGGGCGATATTATCGATGCCGCGGAAGAGTACAATGATCCCGGCGTGTTCAGCACCTTTATCGCCTATGAATGGACATCTCTTGTTGCAGGGAACAATTTGCACCGAAATGTGATCTTTCGCGACGGCCCTGAGCTCACAAGACAGGTACTGCCTTACACAACAACGCCACCGGTGGGCTCACCTAACCCTCGTGATCTTTGGAAGTGGTTGGAGAACTATGAGCAAACGACAGGCGGGCGTGTGCTTGCTATTCCACATAATGGGAACTTGTCTAACGGCTGGATGTTCCCTTTAGTCGATGACTTCGCGGATGGGGTGCCGCTAGATCCCGCATACTCAGAAGCGCGAAACAAATGGGAAAGACTGTACGAACCAACCCAGATTAAGGGAGATGGTGAGGCCCACCCGTTCCTGTCACCTGACGATGAATTTGCCGACTTCGAAACGTGGGATTACGGCAATCTGGATGCTTCGGTTCCGAAAGAGCCAGAAATGTTGCCCGGTGAATACGCTCGATCCGGGTTGCTTCGAGGCCTGTCCCTACAAAAGACTTTGGGGGTGAATCCTTTCAAGTTTGGCTTGGGTGGGGCCAGTGACACACACACAGGTTTGACAACTCCAGACAACGACAATTTCTTCGGGAAATTCACCGGGTATGAGCCCAGCGAAGAGCGCAGCCAACATGTCAGCAAGACCTATGCTGACGGGACTGTTGCGCTGCTTTCATCGCAATACATTACTGGCGGTCTGACCGCAGTATGGGCGCAGGAGAATTCCCGAGAAGCCATTTGGGATGCGATGCATCGGCGTGAAACCTACGCAACTACAGGACCTCGAATGCGCGTCCGTATGTTCGGTGGATATTCTTTTACCGAAGAAGATGCCTTGCGGCGCGACTTGGCGCTTGTGGGATACACCAAAGGTGTGCCGATGGGTGGTGATCTTGCCCCCGGGGAAGGCGCACCTTCCTTTCTGGTATATGCGCTTCGTGATCCGATGGGAGCAAACCTGGATCGAATCCAGATCATAAAGGGCTGGTTGGATGCAGATGGAGATCAACGGGAAAAGGTCTATGACGTGGCCTGGTCTGGTACCCGCGAACCAGATGCCGCTGGTAGGTTGTCATCCGTAGGCACCACAGTGGACCTTTCAATTCCCTCGTGGACCAACACAATTGGAGCCTCTGAGCTGGGAACCGTGTGGGAAGACCCGGATTTCGATCCTTCGGAAAGCGCATTCTATTATGCCCGGGTCATAGAAATTCCAACCCCTCGATGGACGACGTATGATGCCGTCAAATTTGGAATACAAATGCCAGATAACGTCCCAATGACAGCACAGGAACGCGCCTACACTTCGCCGATTTGGTACTCGCCGCAACAGTAGCTCGATTTACAATGTCGGTCGGGTATGGGTTCACACCTGGTAATGATGCCAATCGCCAACGTCAGACTTTCTGTTGATGTGCCCTCGCCATTGCCGAATAGAGGCGGGGTGCAGGGTGCTTGTCGGGTCGTGCGCCCAGAGGGCAGCCAGCAAGTGCCAAGTGCGGAACGATCCGGGTCGAGGTATTGCCGTCATTAAAATGCGATCACTCCGCTTCAGTGGACGAAGATGTGGCCCGCCTGAGAAGCGCAATGATGGCCGTTTTCGATGCCGGGTTGTGTCGCTAGGTATGTGTTCCTTCGTTGCTCCTTCGTTTCCAACGGCGAAACGAAGATCCGCTCCGGGCTCGAAGCGGCCATCGAAACAGTTCTGTCGAATGACTGCTTTTCCTTGGTGCCGGTCATGCACGGTGACTCCATCCTGCCGCATCCGGCGCAGCAGCATCAGCATGGACATGTTCGACAAGGGGTAATGCCGCTTTTGACCCTCGAACACATAGTCAGACGCCAGCGCACGCAGCGGCTCCAGTATGGCCTGCATTTCGTCGGTGAGGGGGCACGATGGACCTGCCCGCCTTTCATGCGATCCGCAGGTATGGTCCACAGACGCGTCTCGACATCAACCTCAGGCCACTTCATCTCCAACACCCCTAAGGTTCGGCAGGCGGTCAGGATGGTGAACTGTAGCGCCTTGGCAGCCATGGCTGAGCGCGTCTGCAACTCGGCATAGAACGCGGGTACCTCTTGCCACGGCATCGCGTCATGGTGCTGGACCTTGGCTTTGACGGTGGGAAGTACCTTGCCTTCGCGGATCGCGGTCACCGGGTTCTCGCCCGAGCGGAAGCCTTTGGACTTTGCCACATCGAGCACCGTTTTGATCCGTTGCGACAGTCGCTTTGCGGTTTCGTGTTTCTCGGTCCAGATGGGGGACAGGCACATCAGCACTTCGGGCTGATCGATGCTGTCGACCGGCATGCGGCCGATCTTGGGGAACGCATAGTCGCGTAACGTGTTGAGCCACTGCTGGCCGTGCTTGGCATTCTTCCATGTTGGCAGGCGGTCGATGTGAACTTGTCGGCTGAGTTCTTCGAAGGTCGGGATTTCACGCTGGGCGTTGAAGCGCGGGTTCAACCCGGCTTTCGCCATACGCCTGTATTCCAGTGCCCTCTCGCGGGCCTGAATCAGTGTGACGACGTCAGCGCCGCCCAATCCAAAATCTGTGCGCAGCGGCGCGCCCTTGCGGTTCTTCTGTCCCTTGACTGTTACGCGGACGACCCAGCGTCGCGCACCCGAGGGATCGACAACAAGGTACAGGCTAGAACCGTCGCCATGCCGACCCGGGCCAAGATTCTCTACCAGCTTCTTTGTCTGCTTCCCGCTGAGCGCAGCCATGAAACACCACAATATATACCACTCAATGAAATACACTAAGAGCAACTTAGTAAAACTCAAGATGATACTATGAGATGGTAAATACCGATTATTTATATATTTACAGCATGTTAAACACGCCATGCCAATTCACTGAAATGGGTTGATGGCGGAGACGAAGGGATTCGAACCCTCGAGACCCTTCCGGGCCTACTCCCTTAGCAGGGGAGCGCCTTCGACCACTCGGCCACGTCTCCGTCGACGGGTATATCCGTGCAAGCGACGGAAATACAAGGCCGTTTCTACATTGTTTGGCTTTTTTTACCGACTCGCTCGAAGCCATTGAAAAAGCGCAGAATAGCTGCGTCTTCCACCGGTTTTGGGTCAGATTTGATTAACGCATTTCAAGCCCCAACATTCAGCAATATTCATAGAATCGCGTTTCCCAAGGGGTCGGATGGGCTTTGTTGCACAAATCCGTTGTCGGGCAGACTTCCCCTTTGCCCGGACGGGCTCACTCCCCGGACGGACTAATCCTACGGGCTCTTTGACGGGTGTGCCAAAAGCGGTTTAGTGGTTCAGGGCCCCGACGCCTGCCCGGATTTCAACGACCTGTCAGTCGCAGGTGCGAGCCATGAGTGACTGAACACGAAGTTCGTCTTGCTCTCGACATGGATCCAGTGGTGATATCCGCTCCTTCGCCGCCACAGGGCACGGCCCAGGTATCGCGATGCGTTGACTGCTTCGTTCCGGGCTATTGCCTCTGCGCTGGTTGTTTCAGAGTTTGGTGTTCTCACGCGGCGGGATGACCGCATGGATATAACGGGCAGTGAACGCGCGGCTTGCCGGGAAACTTGGGCAACGGGTTCAAGACGCGCCATCTAGGCGTCGGCCGCCCCCAAGAGATCAGACGTGTTTATCGCTCGTTATCGAACGTGAGTTACTCTGCCAAACGGAAATCAAGGGGTCAGGACCCTTTGGCGGGTCGACGCATCCTTCAACCGACAGGCAGCCGGTTTCCCTGGATTCTCCACATTCATCCAATAACTGTTATATGTGAATTCATCAAACAATGAGGACATGATGAACTCACTAACCAGAATAACACGAGGGATAGGCGTCGCCCTCAAGGACGGCAGAGTGAAAGGCATTCTTGCATTCACGGTTGGAATGATTTTTTGGGCCTCGGTCTTTTACCACTTTGTCGAAGGTTGGAGTTGGCTCGACTCAATCTACTTTTCTGTCGTGACAATTTCGACCGTGGGGTTTGGTGACTTCTCACCTGAAACCGCGGCAGGGAAGATCTTCACAATGATTTACATCGTCGTGGGCCTCGGTGTCTTCGTAACCGCGGCGACCACAGTGGCGGATACAATCTTGTCCCAGGACGACAAAAAAGCGGACAAGTAGATTATCCCAGTTTGGCCAAATCGAGTTCATGCCCAGGCATTGGTTTGACTGGGACCCTCAAGCCGTGGCCCGGATTCATTTGTGTCTTCAAGCTGATAGATGATCACCAAAATTCAAAAAAATATACATATTATGTTTTTTGAGTGTAACATTCGAAAAACACATGGAGGGATGGAATGGAAAAGACTCAGGACGCGAAGATTGTCGATCTGGCAATACGATTGCTCTTTCTCGGATTATTCCTCTACAGCGCCTTGATCATGGTCGCCCCGCTTGCAAGCGTGGTTATCTGGGCAACGATCCTTTGCGTTGCGCTGTACCCGGCATTTGATTGGCTGCAATCCAAGTTGGGAGGGCGGAAGAAGCTTGCGGCGGCGATCTTGGTTTTGGCGGGTCTTGTTTTGACCTTGGGGCCGGTTGCTACGGCGATATCCGGTGCTGCAGAACTTGGGTCTGAGTTCGCGGAACAAGCAGACAAGGGTGAGTTGAAAGTCCCGCCTGCGCCCGAGGGCCTTAAGGAACTGCCATTGGTTGGAGACAAAATTTCCGATGTTTGGGGTATGTTCGAGCGGAATCTGGACGGCGCGCTTGCAAAATACGGCGCGCAAATCCTTGAAATCACAAAATCGCTCTTCGGAAAGGTGTTGGGCATCGGAATCGGGCTTCTTGGCTTGGCCCTGTCCGTATTGATTATGGGGGCGTTGTTCAGCCCCGGGCCAAATTTGGTCCAAGGTCTCCAACGCTTTGCAAACCGTGTTTTCGCACCGCGCGGCGGTGAATTCGTAACACTGGCAGGTGCAACAATTCGGAACGTGACAAAAGGCGTGATCGGCGTAGCAGCCATTCAGGCGGTCTTCGTTTGGATACTGCTGGCTTTGTTCGGAATTTCTTCGGCCGCCACGCTGGCATTTATCTGCCTGATACTCTCGATCATCCAAATCGGGCCCGGATTGGTTCTTATACCGGTTATTATCTACGCATGGAGTTCCATGTCCGGCGGAACTGCTTTGATATTCACCATATTGGCCGTGCCCGTCACAATAATGGACAGCTTCCTAAGACCCGTGTTCATCTCAAAAGGCCTCGAGACTCCCATGTTGGTCATCCTCATCGGTGTTCTCGGAGGTATGATGGCGTACGGTTTGATCGGCGTATTCATGGGACCGGTACTCTTTGCCGTCTTTTATGAGTTGTTCAAGGTTTGGATTGATACCTCGCCCGAAGCCGAGGCCGCTGCAGAAGGTGCGGCGAAATGAGGAAGACGATCTGGACAACCCTGGCTGTCATTCTGATTTTTCTTGTCTGGTACCTGGTCGCTGATCGGAAAACGCCATTTACCGGGAACGCCAGAGTGAAAGCCGTGGCGACCCAGATCGTCCCGCAGGTGACTGGTACCGTGACTGAAGTACTGGTCGAAAATGGTCAGATTGTCTCGGCCGGAGATGTCCTTGTCCGGATCGACCCCCGACCCTATGAAATTCAGCGCGACAAGGCGGAAGCTGACCTCGAAGCTGCCACGCAGGAAGTGGGTGCATCCTCGGCAGAGGTAAGAGCTGCACAAGCCAAGCTGGCAAGGGCGCAGAGTGATCTGGATACAATGCGCATTCAAACGGAACGCGTTTTTGCGCTTGAAAAGAAAGGGTTGATTGCCGTCTCAAAGGCCGATGATGCACGAGGTCAACTTGCAGAGTCTGAGGCAAACTTTGAGAACGCAAAAGCGGATCTGGAAAAAGCAAAACAGAGGCTTGGTGACGACGGGATTGAAAACCCGAAAATCCAGCGCGCGTTGGCTGCATTGGCGGATGCGGAACTGAACCTTGAATGGACCGAACTACGCGCTCCGGCGACGGGCGTCATATCCAATCTGCTGATAGCGCCAGGGACGTATGCGCGATCCGGTCAGGATCTATTGACGTTTCTTGATGCAACTGACGTCTGGATCGAGGCGTATTTTACCGAGAACAACCTTGGAAGAGCCTCCATAGGGTCCCCGGTTGATGTCGTGTTGGACATGCATCCCGGTAAAATCGTTTCGGGCGTCATCGAGAGCTTTAGTGCGGCCGTTTCCTTAAGTGGCGGTGATGAGCCCGGGCAATTGGCGAGCCCGCCAAGCACCAAAGGGTTTTTGCGAGAGCCTGAAAGGTTCCCGGTCCGGATTGTTTTGCCCGGTTACGAAGCTGGAAGCACAGAAGATGACCTTCGCTTTCAGCTCAACGGACAGGCCGATGTGATTATGTACCTAGGTGACAACACTTTGCTGAACCTCGTTGGTCGTACCTACATTCGCTTGGTTTCAATTCTGTCCTATGCGTACTGAGGACCAACGCTCTGTCACCCGGCTTGCACTGGGTGTAACTGGCGTGTTTTCCTTGGGCCTGTTTCTTGGCTGGCCACTCGCTGTTGTTGGCGCGGTGTTCACGGCCCTTTTTCTGCAAGCACCTGCCGCATTGCCTTTAGCAGCATTTGCCAAGCTTTTTGTCTTCTCTATTGGATTGATGTTCATTTCATTCCTTATGTCGTCGATCTTCTCGCCTTATCCACTCGTGTTTCTCATTCTCGTGGCAATTGGAATAATCCTGTCTTTCATGTGGTCGGTTTCCGGCGCCGGAGTTTTACCGGGCGTCATAGCTCTCATGGGGGCGTTGATGATCCCGAACCTGGTTCTGCAATCCCAGGATCTGGCCTTGGTGCTAGTGTATTGGATTCCGTTGAACCTGCTGTTTGCAGGCATGGTATCGACGCTGATGTTCGTACTGATACCTGCTGAACCTCAAACGGCAGCTCAAAAGAAAGCTGTATTGTCGCCGGACTTCGACCCACATCGTCGAATAGTCAGGATGTCGCTTGTCACCATTCCGTTTGCTATGGCGTTTTTTGTTTCCGGCGCGTCTGCTTTGCTGGTTCTGTTCTTTGTCGCGTTGCTGAGCCAGCAACTTGCGGCGATGCCTGCGGCCGGCAAGACAGTTGCAAAATCTATGCTGACGGCAAACCTCCTTGGGGCTGCGGTGTCTATCGTATGCTATGAAATAAACGTCATGGCTCCGGTTATTCTGACACCCATTCTGCTGTGTTTCTTCTTCTGTCTGTCACTCGGAGCGCTTGGAAAATCTCAAGCTCCGCTCGCCGCGGCAGCCGGTTCAGCTATTACAACGGCTCTGATCGTATATGGCGGGTCGGTTGCGCCGTTTTCAGACGAGGCTGACGTCAAGAGCATCACTCGGGTTATGCAAGTTGCCAGCGCCGCTATCTTTGTGATCATCGCATATGTTGTGGTGGATGAATTCTGGCCGGAAAAAAAGCGCCAGACAGCTGAATGCAGCTAGGGTCAGGATTCATAACCAGCAGATGACAGTTGCTGAGACGCAGACCTTGGGACAAGGCTCGTGGCGTGCCGCCACGCGCCTCCAATCCCTGAGCCTGCCAAACATAATCTCGATGCGATTTCGCCGCTTATATCTGCGCTTGTCGTACTTGAACGGCGTCTTGCGTTGTTTTCGACCGGGATGCAGGTCCGTAGCTGACGGCGCTGACAGCACTGACGGTAAGGGTATGTATGATTTTTCTTGGAGAGAGAATCGGCTCAAGAGAAACGTCGAATTTGGTGCGCGTAAGATGCTGTTCTTTGCTCCGTGGCGCAGCACCGTTACAGCACCGGATGCGGATGCCCCAAGCGCCAAGAGCGCCCCTTTGAGCGCTAAGTGCTTGATATTTTACTGGTGATTTTGGGTGCGGGAGCAGGATTTGGCCTTTGCCGAACGTCTGTGGAACTAAGAATCTAGTAGGCCAATTTTACGCATGCCCTAGCTGCTTAAATTAATGACCGCGTTGGGACGGATGGCAGACCCAGAGTTGAAAAGCGCTGAAGATGTCTTGAGGATTTTCCCGCAATTGGCCCGCTTGTGCCGGAGGGCTGCGGACATAGCGGACTCTCAATCGTTTGATTTTCGCCCCGATCTGTATTCTGGAAGTTTGGCCAAGGCCGATTTCAGCGCGTCACCCCATCCATCGGAAACAATGCGAAAATACTGGTCGTCGGATTCGAA
This sequence comes from Ruegeria sp. YTSB088, assembly GCF_059609825.1. Lineage (NCBI taxonomy): Bacteria > Pseudomonadati > Pseudomonadota > Alphaproteobacteria > Rhodobacterales > Roseobacteraceae > Ruegeria > Ruegeria sp. YTSB088. The sequence continues at coordinate 280,547 of NZ_JBXWMM010000007.1, forward strand.
TCTTGACCGCGTACCGCCGTCAAGGCTGTCTTCATCGTATAGAAGCAGGTCAAGCGGAGCCCCGACAGACAGATTGGCCTTAATCGTGGAGTCAAAACTGACAAGCAAGAGTTTTACGGTTTCTGAAAAACTCATTTCCGGATCATAGGCTCGCACCAAAATAGGGCGACCGTATTTCGTCTCACCAATCTGAAAGAACGGGGTGTCGGCGCCGGCCTCGATAAAGTTACCTTCGGGGTAGATCAGAAACAGGCGTGACGGGCCACCTTTGATTTGGCCGCCTAGAATGAGTGTCGCATGAAAAGCGCTGTCGGCTTGCTGACCAGTCCGGGCGTGCTCTTCAATGACATCGTTTAATGTTGCCGCGACCAGTTGCGCTACTTGAAACATTGTCGGTGCCTCTAAGATCGATGGTGAACGATCTGCAGGCGCTTTTGTTCGTTCTTCCAGAAGGCTTATCGTGGCCTGAGTAGTGCCCAGGTTTCCGGCCGTTAGGATTGTGATCGACCGGTCACCTTCGACTGTCCAGTTGAACATCTTGTTGAAGGTCGAAACATTGTCCACGCCTGCATTCGTGCGCGTATCGGACATGAATACCAGTCCGCGATTCAGCCGCATGCCCACAGCATAGGTCATCAAATTCTCCGTCACTGCTGTGCGACTTGCAACTGCACTGTCAATTGCTCGCCCGCTGCCCCAATTCTATTCCCTATTACCGGTGCGGCTTGGGCATAGTCCAGCCCGGTTGCGACGCGTACGTATCGATCGTCAGGTGAGATCCCATTTGAAACGTCAAACCCCACCCAGCCAAGCCCGTCCAAATGCACTTCGACCCAGGCATGGGTCGCATCCTGAAGTTCCGTTTCGTTCATCATTAAGTAACCCGATACATAGCGTGCTGGCACTCCAATCTGTCGTGCGCATGTGATGAAGATATGCGCATGGTCCTGACACACACCGCGCCCAGCTTTGAGTGCATCTTCAGCGCTCCAGCCCGGGTTCGAACTTCCAATTTCGTACGCGACCTGAGCTCGAATTGTTTCGGACAGAGCATGTATCTGTTCCAGCGGTTCACCTTTGGGCAACGCGCTTATCAGTTCGGCAACCCCTTTCCCCGGCGTTGTCTGCGGGGTGCTCCTTTTGAATAGCCACAAAGGCGTCGACCCTTCGTGGTGCCCCAAGACGCCATGGGTGTCTTCCACCTCGACAACGCCCTCAGAGATCAACGAGATACTTTGGGTGTTCGCGTCGAAACTGATCAACTCCACGGTGTTGCGGTGATAGTCTTCAAATGTCAGTTCTTTGCGCCCGCCGGTGATTTGGGTGCTCCAACTTACAATGTTCTGATTGCGGAATGACTTTGGTGTCTTCCTCAGTTGCTGCAGCCCGAAGGGAACTGGCGCGTCGTAATCGTATCGTGTCTCATGTCGAATGTGCAGTTTCATTGGCTACTCGTAAAACCGATAATCGATTTCTATCTGACGGCTTAAGTTGCCGAGATCTGTCAGAAAATCCTGAATGTACTCATGCAGTCCGAACTCGAAAATATCGGAGATTATCTGATCTAGGTATTTCTCGTAGATAACTTTAGACGCCTCGCACGAAGGCCCGGCAAAGCCATAGTCTTTCTGCAGGTATGACAGGTTCTCCTGAATTTTTCTGCAGCAAAAGTGCAGGCTGCGAGGCATGCGCTGATCCAAGATCAGAAACTGGGCAATATCAGACGGCCGCGTTTTTTCTCCATGGGTCATTCGATACCCGCCACCCGCACCAACAGAGCGGAGGATGCTTTCCCATTGTATATTGTCCAGTGATGAGCCAACTGAAAAGGCCGTGGGCAAAAGAACATAGTACTTAACGTCGAGAATGCGCCCGGTATTGTCGGCCCGCTCGAGAAACGTACCAATACGGGTGAAATCGAAAATGTCATTGCGCAGCATGGTTCCCAATGTGGCACCACGAACCAAAGCCGCCTGTTGGCGAATAAGTTCCAGCGTTGCAGGCAAATCACGCTCATTCACACGGCGCTTCATGATCTCATCGATCTGCATCCAAGTGGAGTTTACTGCACTCCAGACGTCATGGGTCAACGCGGTTCGAACAAGGCGTGCGTTGTCTCGTGCCTGTTTGATGACTGACTTGATCGAGGATGGATTATCAGCATCGCGCAGCACCCAATCCACCGCGTTGTCTTTTGAAACATCATCGTATTTGGCGTAGTACGCATCCAGAACACCGGCCGTTTTCAGAACAGAGGCCCATTCCTCAGCGGAGTTCTTAGTACGGGTCAACGCCATCCGCTGACCTGTTTCCAGCAGCCTGGCCGTGTTTTCCGCTCGCTCTAGGTACCGGGACATCCAAAACAACCCACCTGCAGTTTTTCCCAGCATGGTCAGTCCTCCAGAACCCAGGTGTCTTTGGTCCCGCCACCCTGACTTGAGTTAACGACTAGAGATCCCTTCCTAAGCGCCACGCGGGTCAAACCGCCAGGTGTGATCTTGATCCCCTCGGGGGACACCAAAACGAACGGCCTTAGGTCAACATGTCTGGGCGCAAGTCCCGAGCGCGCAAAGATCGGAACCGTCGAAAGCGACAGCGTCGGCTGAGCAATGTAGTTCCCGGGCCGCGATTTGAGCTTGTCGCGGAACGCCGAAATCTCTTTCTTGCTGGCGGTCGGTCCGATCAACATTCCGTAGCCGCCAGACCCGTGTACTTCTTTCACAACAAGCTCGGACAGGTTGTCCAGCACGTAGGAGAGAGACTCAGGATCACTGCAGCGCCAGGTCGGGACGTTTTGCAGCAAGGGCTTCTCACCCGTGTAGAATTCAACGATTTCAGGCATGTAGGAATAAATCGCCTTATCGTCAGCAATACCGGTCCCCGGTGCGTTTGCGATCGTGATACCTCCTGCACGGTAAACGTCCAGGATACCTGGTACGCCCAAAGCGCTATCGGGATTGAAATTCAGGGGGTCCAAAAAGTCGTCATCTACCCGGCGGTAAAGTACGTCAATGGGCTTATAGCCTCTGGTGGTACGCATGCAGACCCGCCCATCGACAACGCGTAGGTCATGGCCTTCGACCAATTCCACGGCCATCTGATCAGCAAGGAACGCATGTTCGTAGTAGGCTGAATTATAGATGCCGGGGGTTAACACCGCGACAGTAGGTTCTCCGTCTGCGAAAGCCGGTGCGCAGGCAGCAAGAGACCGCCTCAGATTACGGGGGTAGTCTGAAACATTCCGAACATTGGTTGCGCTAAAAAGCTCGGGGAACATCTTTAGCATCGTTTCCCGGTTCTCCAACATATAGCTGACCCCGGATGGCGTACGAGCATTGTCTTCCAGAACGAAAAACTCGTCTGGTCCGGTTCGCACCAGATCGACGCCGACAATGTGTGTATAGACCTGACCGGGCGGTGAGACACCAAGCATCTGCGGCAGGAAGGCCTCGTTTCCGGCAATCATCTCTGCTGGCACACGCCCGGCCCGGACAATTTCTTGACGGTGGTAAATGTCATGTAGGAATGCGTTGATTGCCCGCACCCTCTGTTCGATACCGCGTTCCAGCCGCTGCCACTCTCGTGCCGAAATGACACGCGGCACGATATCAAACGGTATCAGTCGCTCCTCGGCCTCGGCTTTGCCGTAAACATTAAAGGTAATGCCGGTCAGCCTAAAAACCTCTTCGGCTTCGCGCTGTTTGGCCCTCAGTCGTGATGCGTCTTCAGCATTGAACCAACGGCCGATCTCTTCGTATGGACCTTTGAGTGATCCATCGCCCTTGAACATTTCATCATAATACTCACTCATGCTTTAAGTTTCACGCATAAATCAGAATTTTCAAGTCATTCAGGCTTGGTTGGATGCAGCCTCGGAAAGTAGCGTCTAATTTTCAGGCTAAATGGATAATGTGATGATCTTAACAAGATGGCGTTATTCGTGTTTCCAGTTGAAGTCACATTCATAGTTTTGCGCTCAACAGCATCTTGTTTTGTGCTGAATCTGAACGTCCGGATTGGGCTCGAAACAGACGTTCGCTGCACTCGGTGTGGACGACCGCTATGCGGACGAAGCCGCCTTTTGCTCATGCGGCGAGTTTGGTGGTCGCGAGCCCACCAAAAGTTGGAACGAGTAGCGGCACTACAGCGCGATTTCTCGAAAGCGGACGTTCAAATCACTCAAATCGGCCGAAATCCAATCCGGACATTCTCTGCGTCTCTGTGCAACGTCTCGCATGCGGGACAAAGCAGCCATTGGAATTCAGCTCTTAAAACGCATCTATCGGATCGCGCAGACATTTGATTAAACAGCAACCAGCTGCGCATTGGAGAAGGTTCGCTGCGTTTATTGACCGCTCGGAGTATACCAAATCGGTGAGGAATAAGCCCGTTCGGTTGTAACCATAGGCACGTCGTTTGTCATCTGAACTTCAAAGCGTTTTGCTTCATACGCGGTCCATCGTGGAGTTGGTATTTCTAACACCCTAACATAGTAAAAAGCTCTTCGGTTTGGGTCAAAATCAGGGTCTTGCCAGAAGCCAAGCAACTCAGGCGATCCAATGGTATTGGTCCAAGTTGCATTTGCTACGTCTACTGTGTTGCCAACTAACGGCAGCTTACCGTCAGCGCCAAGTTGCCGGTCGTCGCTCCAGGCCACATCGTAGACCTTTTCGCCACGCGTCCCGTCATCATTTAACCAGCCTTTCACAATCTGCACACGATCAAGGTTGCCGCTGAAAGGATCTTTCAGCGCAGCAACGAGGAAGTTTGGCACGCCGTTGTCTGAACGCTTGGGCAAATCGGCGCCCATTGGTACACCTTTCGCATAACCGATATCAGCGGGAAGGCGCGAGTTTGCGTCTTCTTCCTCGAAGTTCCATCCACCGAAAAAGCGCAACATTATTCGCGATCCGGTGGTTCCGTATACTTCACGTCTTTCCAAGGCGTCAAAAATCGCCTCACGCGTATTTTCGGTTGCCCAGACAGCGGCATATCCACCCGAAGCTTGTTGCCACCCATAAATAGTAAACTCCGGGTTTGGGGCTTCGATGACCACGTACTCCCACCTATTTGGCTCTGGCTCTACACCAGAGTGTTTGCCAAAAAAGTTCTCTTCTTCGACCGCAGCCATACCGGTATGCGCGTCGGTGGAGCCAATTTGGCCAACCTTGTAGGGGTTAATACCAATTGCATCTTCCAACATTAGACCGGTTTTATAGGCCTCACGGGAGTATTCATACTGCAACATATCTAGTGTCTTGGCTTGCGTACCGTTGAGATTTGACGCATCCCACGTGTCGAAATCCGCGAACTCGTCGTCGGGAGATAGAAATGGGTGGGCCTCGCTGTCGCCTTTGATTTGTGTAGTCTCAATGACCGGTTCAAACCGTGCACGTAAGGTGGCCATTTCCGCTGTGAGAGGCGTTCCATCAAAGTTTGAAACGCTAAACAAGCGGCCGTTGCTGAGGTTGCCGTTATGTGGAATGGCGAGCACATCACCGCCGGTGCGATTTTCGTACTCAGCCAAATGCGCCCATAAGTCCTCAGGATTCTGACTGTCAAACTGGGAGTAAGGGACAACAGCGTTTGCCATGTCGGCACCATCGCGGAATATCACGTTGCGATGAATGTTATCGCCTCCCTGTGAGGTCCACTCATATCCAATGAGAGCCGAAAAAACGCCCGGTTCATTGTAGCGCTCCGCCAATGCTGTGTACTTTCTCCAAGCGTTTTTTGCGGCCTTGGTGCCTTCGAAAGGTGGAGTCGGTTGAGAAAGAGACGCAACGATCTCCATAGCCGTTGCGAAGATCCGATCAGGGTCATTTGTGACCAATTCATCATACCATGCCTTGGCTTGTGGTTGTGATAGCAAGTCCGGGTCACCAGAGAGAAGCTGAGGCATCAGCCCATACATCTCAGCGTGATCCGCTATTACCAGCCAATCCAGCGGGCGTCCTAGCTTTGCTTTAAGTCCATGAGTTGTAGTGACCTCTTCACCGCGCGCAAACCTGAACGCCTCCTCTTGGCTCATACGGGTCATTGTTCCAGCGTCCACCGAAACTTCCGTGTGCAAGTGCGTGTCACCCCACAATACCCGAGTCGGGAAATTCCGTCCTGCATAAGGTGAAAAGTGGTCGGTTTCGAAATTGGCCGTCACATCTTCTTTTGCGGGAAGCACATCTTGCACCTGAGCAGTTGAGCTGTGACCAATTCCAGTTGCAAAGGTCAGTACTGCGAACGCACCTATTCGCCGCGTCCAAGGTTTTTTTGAAATCGGTATAGATCGTCCTCCGCGTTGCAATTCGTTTTGGATTTGCATTCGCCACACCGGACCAAAAGCTGACAACGCAAACACCAACGTTTCTTATGTGAGGATGATGGATCAGCGGCTACGTTGCAAGCACGCTGGGTCTGTTTTAGACCAGCGGTGCGGTCATAAAGAGGATTGTGAGACCGTGAATATCGTTGGCTAGCTCCTCTAATGTCGACTGAAAGCCGCGAGATGTTTCCGGACCGGGCGGGGTCCGTTCAACTAAAAACTGAAATCTAGATTAACTCTGGCGATCATTGCGAAGAAATCGTCTGCTTTGGGCTCGGTGCGGTCATTCGGTGTATTGGGTTCAATGTCTGCTCTAGCGGCAAAGCGACCGGTCACTCGGCAGGCGCATGTATCCACTACAGTGCGGTGTGCAGTCTGCTACCGAAATAGCGTTAAAACCGCTTTGGACGATCAAGCATTAGCTGGAGCACAAGCTGTTCTCTTCCTGTTCTATTGTTTATGTGCAACTTTTGGAGGGGTCGACTTGCTTCAACCGGCAAGCTTCCTCAGCAATCGGTACTGCCTTGAAGCGCAGATCGCCGATCTTGAGGCGAAGCTCTCAGAACCTACGCCCTCACCGGTGCGACTGCACCCAAATCT